>DATJYL010000216.1 GCA_035499655.1 Pirellulales bacterium | reverse complement strand
CTGGAGCACGGGTCAAGAGCAACTTCCCAACCCGCTGCGTGCTAGCAGTGCTTGATCGGCGATTTCCACACCCGCAGCGATCGAATCGCTTCAATGCGAAACCAATTTTCCGGCCGGGGTTTCCGCTTGCAATTGTGCAATCATCGTTCGTGTGGCTGCCTCAATCGCTTCCTGCCAGCGCGATGGGCCAAAGCCAGCGTACTCCGCACGCTGATGCGCGAAAATGATGCCGCGGGAATTGTTGACAATGGCGCCCAGGCCCTGGGCATCAAATCCAGGCGCGACATCTTTCGCCGTGCCACCCTGACTGCCATAACCGGGAATCAGCAGCCACGCATGGGGCATGCCAGCGCGTAATTCAGCGAGTTGTTCCGGATAGGTGGCCCCCACCACCGCGCCCACGCTGCCGTATTCAACTTCGCTGTAGCCGTCGCTCTCCGTGCCCTGGTTTTCGGCCTGAACTTCGTCGCTGGCCAATCGTTCAACAAATTCCGCCACATGGCGATACAAGGGCCGTCCCTCGCACGATAAATCTTGAAATTGCCCGCCGCCGGGATTCGATGTTTTCACCAACACAAACACTCCACCCCCATGTTCTTCGGCCGCGGTAACAAATGGCGTCAAACTATCGTCTCCCAAATATGGGCTGACCGTCAATGCATCGGCCCGCCACGCCGCCTGCGGCCCAAAATAAGCTGCGGCATAAGCCTCGGCAGTGGAACCAATGTCGTTCCGCTTCGCGTCGACAATGACCAACAATTCCCGCTTTCGGGCATGAGCGATGACTTGCCCAAGAGCCATTAGACCTGGCGGTCCTAGCTGTTCAAAAAACGCAATTTGCGGTTTGACAGCAGGAACCAACGGAGCAACCACGTCGATCACTCGCCGGCAAAACTCAGCGACGGCGGCCGCCCGTTGCACAGGTTCATTGTCACCGTGTGCTTGGGAAGGCTGGCGCAAACCCTCGGGCAACGATTCCCAGCGCGGATCAAGTCCCACCACGACAGGCGTTTGCTTTTCTCGCACCGCTGCGGCAAGTTTTTGGGCGAAGGAAATCATCGCAGGCGACCGAAAAGCTAATGCAACTCGCGTTTTGGGCTGTAAAAATGATAATGCGAAGCGGCAAATCACCACAGGGGTCACCCGGAAGGGTAGTGGGCCAATTTGAACATAGCCCGACTGTGTCAGTCGGGAAAAGCGGCTGTCGGAATTTCAAATTGTCCCACCACTCCCGGAAGCAGATTTTGCAGCAAGACGCCCAAATTCGTCCCTAGGTCGCAGGCCCAAAATAGCCAATGGACACCGGAATTCACGATTATGCCGCTTGGGCGGGAGCTAAAGGCTTCTGCGATACGCACCCTCGAAACGAAGTGAATCCCCAATTCGTCGGTTCGATATTGGAAAAGCCGGCCTGTTTGAGCCAGCTAAATACCTCAAAGCTGGCATGTGCCGATTGGTAAGACGGCGTCACGCTATCGAAGGTATCCAACAATGACCATTGAAAATCGGGCAGCTTGATGAACGGCAGAAGTGCGCGGATTGCCCGACCGACTGGCGGCACGAAGTGCGCCACTGGCCAAAATAAATGAACCGTGCCGTACGTATAGACTAGCGGCGGATAATGTCCCAAAACCGGCCACAGGCGTTTGAACACTTTCCGCCAAAATTGAACCGCAGGAAAATCGTAATACCCGTTCTGGCCGTATACGGACAAGGCAAACCAGCCCTCGGGGCGAACTGCACAAAATGCTTGCTGGACGCCGCGCTTGGGATTGGGCGTATGATGCAGCACGCCGATGGAAAACGCCCCGTCCAGAGACTGCGGCTTGAGCGGCAAGTTCAACGCATCTGCCTGCACGATGCACACGTTCGGGTCATGCTTGAAATTCTGTTCTGCCACTTCCACGGCGGCGCTGTAATCGATGCCAATCGCTCGCGCGCCTTTCGTACGGGCCACCTCAATAAACCTTCCCGGCCCGCAACCGATATCGGCCAGTATGGCGCCATTCACATTGGGCTTGCCGCCGTTCAGATTCACGTTCTCGTCGGCCATGCCGGTGATTTTTTCCCACATCTTCTGGGTGTATCCCTCCATCGGCCGACCGACATTTTCCGAATCGAATTGCAAGCGGGGCCATTTCCGCCATTGGTATCCAAAGCTCCGCGTATAATTGCCCGCTTTATATTCCACAAACCGTGGAATGCCTCGGACGATGCGATAAGTGTGCACAGCCGATTCCAGGAGGCCAGCCTCGACAAATTCGCCGCGTTGCTCTGCGATTTTCAGACGCAACGGTTCGCCCGTCGTGGGATCGGCTAAATAATCGAGAAACGACAAGTGCATGGGGCCAACCTTCGATCCTAGGAATTGCTCCCTGTAAACCAATGCTTCACGCGAACCGAACGATATCAAGCGGCCACTGCGCTGTCACGCGGCAAGCTGGCGACGACCGCTTGCCGACAGGCCCCTGACTAAATTGGCTACGACAACCGCCACGCTGGCGGCGTCCAGCCCGTACAATTGTCGCAAATACGCTTGCGAGCCGACGACACTTGGAAAATCGCCCCGCAATCCAACGCGATAAAAGAAGCCGGGAATACAACTCTGTTCCAGCAACCGCTCCGCCACGGCGCTGCCCAATCCACCGTCGACCGTGTGTTCTTCCAACGTCACAATGCCGCTGGTTTGCCGCGCTGCGTCCAAAACCGCCTCTTCGTCAAACGGCTTCAACGTGTGCATGCTGATCACCTGGCATTGAATGCCCTCCAGGGCAAGCTGCGATGCCGCCTCGTGGGCCACGCTTAATATGCCGCCAGCGGCCAAAAGCGCTACATCCGTTCCTGTTCTCACTATGCGAGCCTTCCCTAATATAAATTGATCACCGGGCTGCTCCATCCGCTGAGCGGACGAGCGATCGAGCCGAATGTAGCTGGCGCCAGGTTGCTGGGCGACCGCCTCCGCGGCCTCGGCCGCCTCCCAAGCATCGCCAGGGCAAACGACCATAAGTTCGGGGATGGCCCGCATGATGCTAATATCCTCGGTGGCATGGTGCGATACGCCCAGTTGGCCATAACTCAACCCGCCGCCGATCGCCACCACGTTCACATTCGCCCGATGGTAAGCCGCATCATTGCGAATTTGCTCCAGGCACCGCATGAAGGCGAAGTTGGCGATCGAGTAGGTGAATACGATGTATCCTTCCAACGCCAGCCCGGTGGCCAGCGACGTCATGTTCTGCTCGGCCACGCCGGCGTTGACGAACTGCCTGGGGAAACGCCGTGCAAATTCGGTCAATACGCCAAATCCCAAATCGCCGGTCACAAGCATGATGCGCGCATCGCGCTCGGCCATCTGCGTTAACCGTCCGACGAATTCGTCACGCATGGCAATATCCTCCGCGGTTTTGGTCGGCCGCTAATTCCGCTTGGGCCGTTTCAAACTCTTCGCCGCGCGCGGTTCGGTAATGCCACAACACCGAATTTTCCATGAACGAAACGCCTTTGCCCTTGGTCGTGTGCGCAATCACGCAACTCGGCTTGGCCGATTCAAACGGAACAGCGTTCAGCGTAGCTTCTAACGTCGCATGATCGTGGCCATCCGCTTCTTGAACAGCCCAGCCGAATGACCGCCATTTGTCCGCCAGCGGCTCCAATCGCAATGTTTCTTCCACCGACGCCAAACTTTGCAACTTGTTGTAATCGATCACGGCTATCAAATTGGAAAGCCCGTGGTGGCCCGCAAACAAAATAGCCTCCCAGTTCGATCCCTCGTCGCATTCGCCGTCGCTCATGATGGTGAACATGCGGTGATTCTCACCGCGTAGCTTGGCCGCATACGCCATGCCCGTGGCCACCGGCAATCCGTGGCCTAGCGACCCCGTCGAAAATTCCACGCCCGGTACGCCTTTATGCGAAACGTGGCCGCTCAGCTTGGACCCGTCCTGGTAGTGTGTGCTCAACCAGTCCAGCGGAAAAAATCCCAATTCCGCTAAAGCCGCGTAGATTCCCGCCCCGGCATGACCCTTGCTCAGCACAATTCGATCTCGCTGCGGGTGCTGCGGGACGGCAGGATCGACGCGCGCCACAAGCCCATACAGCACCGCCACAATGTCGACGATGGAAAAAATCGACCCAATGTGCGAACTGCCGCCGTAACTCGTCATCCGCAAGGCATGCAGGCGGATGCGTCGTGCAAGTTCGCGAGTATCGGAAAAATGCCCCTTACCGAGCTTAATTGGAGTTGATCCCATATCAGTATCTTTCATCCTCGGCTTTGGCGATCACGCGGCAAACTTGCCCACGGCAATATTTCCGCGCTGTGCTACCGCATACAGCACTTTATACGGATGCGTCTTACTACCGGGCGACACTTCAACCAGCGGTTCCAAAGCGGCCATCTGCTCGTGAACTTTCGCTTCCAGCGCAGTCAACTTGCCGTAAAACAGACGCTTGAGCCATTGTTTGCCTTTCATTGTCTGTGGAATCAATCGCCAGCGAATCGCCACCGAACGAATCGCGGAAACCAGCCGTTTGGCGGCCGAATCAGTTCGATCTGGAAATCCACCAAACACTTGCACCGCGAACCCATGCTGATTTAGCAGGCTGCGCAATTCGTCGGCATCGAAATACCGCACGGCATGAGGACTGCGATTGAACCCACTCCAGCGATGGTTTACGGTGCATACAATCAACTTTCCGTCCGGACGAAGCACGCGTCGCGCCTCCGACACAAACTGTTTAGCGTCGGGCAAGTAATAAATAGCCTCGAACAGCAGCAACGTATCAAAGCTGCCATCGGGAACCTCGAGATGCTCCGCATCCTGCCAATGCAATTGGATTTGCGGACAGTTGCGGTACGACCGACGGGCCACGTTCAAATTGGTCTCGTCGATGTCGCCGCCCGTGACCGAGCGTGCCCAGCGTGCCAAGTAGCCCAACCCCAATCCAGCGCCACAAGCAACTTCTAAAACGTCTTTATCAACACAGTGTAATTTTGCCAAATGATAGCGCGTATACAACATCGAGCGCTGCTGGCTCGTCGCCCGTATGCCAGGCAATTCAGTAACGGTGGAAAAGTCGGTAGTCATGCGTGCTGAATGAATTCCGATGCAAGCATCTTGCCAGGAGAGCAGAACTATCAAACTCACCTTATTGTTTTGTGTAGCAACGTTTATGCGGCGCGATTGCGTACCATTCGACCCGAATAAAACGCCTTAATTTCCCGGGCCACATACTCGATCTGCTCATTCGACAGTTCCGGATGCATGGGCAGCATCAAGGCTCTGCGGAACATCGCTTCTGTGCGAGGCAACGAAAAATGCCCCAGCCCAAGCGCTGCAAATTGATGGATGCCTTTACCGCCCCATGGCTTCATGATCTCGATACCCTGCGCTTGCAAGTGCGCGACCAATTGGTCCCGTTCGTCGGCCTCTATTTCGTAGTTTTGGTACACATCGAAGTGCCTTCCCTCGGCCGGCGGCGGGGGCAGTTTTAGCGATGTGACATCGACGAGCAACTCGTGATACTGCGCGGCCAATTCGCGCCGACGTGTTAGCGCCCGCTGCAATCGAGCCAACTTCAAATCCAGTAGCGCGGCCTGCAAATTATCCAGCCGGCAATTGAAGCCCCATTCCGCGATTTCTCCCCCCGGCATTCGACCGTGGTCGCGCAGCCGGGCAATTCGTAGCGCCAAGTCTGCATTCGAAGTCACCACCGCGCCGGCGTCCCCGTAAGCCCCCAACAATTTCGCAGGATAAAAACTGAACGCGGCGGCCACGCCAAAGGCGCCCGCCCCCACGCCGGCATAGCGAGCACCCAAGGCTTGGGCAGCATCTTCGATTAACAGCAGATCGTGGCGCTGTGCCAACAATTTAATCCGCCGCATATCGCATATGCGCCCGTTCAAATGGACCGTCAGAATTGCTTTCGTGCGCGGCGTGACAGCCTGGGCGGCCTCGTCCGGATCCATCAGATGATCGTCTCCTACGTCAACCAACACCACCTTGGCACCGCAATGATGCACGGCCGCAGCCGTGGCCACAAACGTATGCGAGACGGTAATGACTTCGTCTCCCGCACCGACGCCCAGCGCCTGCAGAATCAGCCGCAAACCGTCGGTGCAATTGCTCACGCCCACGGCGTGCTGGGTCCCCACAAACGCCGCCAGGTGTGTTTCAAAATCTCGCAGCTGCTGCCGGAGCATTAAATCGCCGCCAGCCAATACGCTGCGAATCGTCGCCAGCACCTCGGATTCAAGCCCTCGAAATTGCGTCGGATAATCAACGTAGCGAACCTTCCATTCCATGGGCATGTTCCGTCCTTTTTAATCGCTGCTGTTCTGGTTGCTTCTACGGCTGCCGCTCAATCGATCAACGCGAAGCCGATGTACGGATCAAACTCCAACCGCTCCAACCGCAACGGGCAAATGCCCGATTGATGCAGCAGCGCTAAAGTTTCGCCAGGCCAAGCGGGGTTATCTAACTCATCGAAGGCGATGACCGCGCCTTTGGGCATCCGCGGCAACAAATGCTCCAAGGCCACCTTGGTCGGCTCGTACAGATCGAAATCCAAAAACAATAAGCTGATGACCACATGCGGATGCGATTTCAAAAACGCCGGAATGGTTTCCGTTGCATCGCCCCGAATGAGTTCTACCTTGGGAACGTGCCCCAAAAATCGATTCTGGTCGAACGCGCCGATTAACTCCTGCAATTCGCCAAAACAATCGGCCGCAAGCTCTCCCGGCCGAGTGATCCGTGCCGCCGTCGCATCTTGGGCCGAAACTTGCGGAAATCCTGCAAAACTGTCAAAGCCATATACCCGGCGAGTGAGATTGTTTGGCTCCAAAATCGCGCTAAAATTTCCCCACGACATCAGCCCGCCCCCGCGATACACGCCGCATTCCACAATCGACCCTTTCACCGGGAGAATGCGTTTGAAAATTTCGTACCTGGCCAGCAGCCGAGTCATATCCTGTCGGCGGACGTACTTTGCGAAATGAGCCAGCTTCAGTTCCAGCGGATCGGGGCTCTCGGCAAACAACCGCGCATAAGCGGCCGTGGCTTCGCGCTCCGACTGGTTGCGTAAGCCACCTTCCGCCCCAACCGTAGCGCGACCGGAATGCGACCGATGTTTGTTCTCGCTTCGGCTTTTGCCGTTGGAAACTTGCACGCTGACGTTATCCATGAGTTGGCTCGGGCAGTGGGCGTGATGTTGTGGATGAAAGGCTTTCCGGCTCGGCGAACATGCACACGATGGTTTTGGCCAGAATCCAAATGTCGTTCCACAAGTTGTGATGCTCTACATAGTGCAATCCCAGCCGGATTTTCTCGGGAGCAATTAACTCCAAGTACGTTTTGTCCGGATCAGAACTGCCACGCAGTATTTCCGCCTCGTGGCGGAATGCGATCGAAGCTTCGTCTGTAATTCCAGGCCGCACGTTCAGCAGTTTGCGCTCTTCCGCCGTATATTGCGCCACGGCCCAACCCACTTGCGGCCGCGGTCCGACCAGACTCATGTCGCCCAATAGCACATTGATGAGCTGGGGCAATTCGTCCAATTTGTACTGTCGCAACCAGGCGCCACAGCGCGTGATGCGGGGATCATCAGCGGCCGTGGACGAAGCTCCTAACCGCTCTGCATCGACAACCATCGTGCGAAATTTGTAAATGCGAAATGTTCTGCCGTGCTTGCCCACTCGCTCGCCGCGGTATAACACCGGACCGCGCGAATCGAACTTGATGCGCAGGGCCATGTACGCCAACAGCGGCACTGCCAGCAGTAGTCCAATGGTTGAAACGATAATGTCAAAAGTCCGCTTGATCATCTTCCCACCGATCACTTTCAACGGATAGTGTGGCTGCAGGTCTGAAAAGCTGGACTGAGGGTCTGCACTTTTCGCGGATGCAATTCCCTGGAAACATTTCGAACCGATGTCAACCGTTCCAAATGGTCGGCCATTTGTCCGTACACTTTCTGGGCGTCGAACTTTTCCTGATACAACCGTCGAGCGTTGTCCGACATCCGCCGCACATGGCCTGGGTTTTGTACTAAATTCAACAGCAGGGTTGTCAGTTGTTCCACATTGCCGGCGTCATACGTTGCACCGCAATCGTGCTGTGTAATCAACCGTTCCAAAACGCCTTGCAAGCTGGAAACAATCGGCAAGCCGGCCGACAAATACTCGATCGGTTTATTCGGAATGTTGTTCTGAAAGTTGGTGTTGGAAACATACGGGGCCAAACCGACGGAACAGCGCGCCATCAACGCTTCAATTTGCGCCGCATCAATCCAACCCGGAAACACGACCGAGCCGCAGCCTTGCGCCAGTGCGCGATAGCGCGGCAGCTTGTCCCCCATGCCGCACAAAACAAATCGCATTCGAAAACCACGCCGCTCGATGGCCTGGGCAGCCAGCAAGACAGTCTCCAACGTGCAATGCCGGCCCATGTTGCCGAAATAGCAGCAAATGAATTCGGGGGCTGAACGAGCGACCCCCTGCCGATTCCAAAATGAATCGGCGGCCTCGATCGCCGCCTCCGAGTTGCGGCCCCGCCGATAACCCAACGGAAACGCTCGATCCCACGACCTAGCAGTGCGGCCGACCTTTGCTAACACATAATCGATATATTCGTTCGTCGTGCCCAAGATCGCTTGTGCGCGACGGCAAACATTTCGAAGCCGGGCAAACATCGGCGCCAAAGCGAACTTTGTCGCCCCGTGCAGCCAACGAGGCGCCAAATCGACAAAAATGTCTGGCCACAAATCGCGAATATCAAGGGCCACCGGAACACCGCGCGGCCACGCATAATCCAGCGCCGCACGGCAGAGTTCCACCGTCGGCAGCGAACTCAAAATTAAATCGGGCTTCGGTTCAGCGGCCGCCAACGCTGCAAACCGCTTGGCGACGGTTTGATGGCTGAACCACCGCTCTAGACAAATGTTCCGTGGATACGGCCGGGTGTGGATCAGCCGTAACGCGTAATTGCCCGCTACCGACACAGTGGTATCTCGTTCGAACCGTTGCCGCTTGCGCGCGTGATCGAACGTCGAGGTCCACCACACCACTTCATGCCCACGCCGTGCCAAAATATCCGCCAGCATGCCGGTGCGCAGCAATCGCTCGGCACTGCCGTCGGTAGGCAATGGTTCACCGATCGTCACCAACCAAATTCGCATCGGCCACGTCCCTGTAAATGCCTGTGGCATCCTATGCCGTGAAGTGGGACGCAAACCTTAGCAAAACAGCCCACCGCGGCACAGCTTCAACGCGAGCAATTCGCCCAAATTGCGGGAACCCGCGATGGCGGATCAATCGGACAGTGCGGCGACAAATGATTTTAGCTGCTGCTGCCGTGGTTCCGGTTCGCCAAGGCCACGGGAACGGCAATGGCGGTGGCAACGATCGCGCAAATGGCAAGCGGCGAAGTTAAAGCTTTAATCACCGGATGCGCGTCGCTGCTGTTCTGCGTGAGCACAATTTTCGGCTTGGCGGCCGGCGGCGCAGCATTCATTGGCCAAGCTCGATAGGTGCCATCTCCTTGGAATGTCACCACCCGGTAAACTCCTCCGCGAACGCCGTTGACCTGGAACGATCCGTCGGCAGCGGTCGTCGCTTTGGCAATTTCCTGCTGTTGTTGGAGCAATGAAACAGGAGCTCCGCTCACGGGTTGTCCCGCGCTATCGACAACTTGTCCTTGGAGAACATTGCCTGCCTGCAAGGCCACATCAGAGACCATGGGCGTAGCCGCAGGCGGCGCCACTGTTGCAATTTCCACGCCAGGTGTGGATTGACCTTCGGCAGCCCACACATTAACGGGCAAGATCATGCCGCAGCAGGCAATACTCAACATCGTTTTTTTCATTCCGCCACCCCAGTGAGACAACATGACAGGCTTCTCCGTGCCAATAAGAAGAGTGATTGTAGCTGCTCTTTTCCTATCGTCCTATCGGCCTGTTAACAATCAGAGATTGATTGAAATGTCTGCGGCTTACCGCACGCTCAATGAAACTGCTTCGACTGACTCGGCTTGAACCAGCGCCGCCAACGGGTGCGAAATGTCGCCCGCTGGCCGCCAGCTACATCACGCCCGAAAACCACATCGGCCGGGTGTCGTGCGCATAAATCCAGCGCGGTGCTCTCGTCGGCCAGTTGACAGATCCGTTCGAACGCTTTTCGCATTAAAGGAGGACGAGCCTGCGTGCCGTGCGCGTCAGTGGCCACAAAGTGAACCAAACCCTTTTCCACCAGCGTTTCCGCAAAATGCTTGATGCGGCCGCCAAAGGTTCCGAGCAAGCTGCCGGCCGTAATCTGCAGCAATCCGCCTTGATTAACAATGTCATGCAACGGCTTCTCATGGGATAGCAGCCCCTCGTTTCGCTCCGGATGCGATAAAATGCCCACCATCCCGGCGGCTCGCAACTCTTTAAGTAGTTGGTCGATGGGCAGAAACAACTCGTGCGGTAGTTCCAATAACACGTGCTTTTGTCGATCAGCCAACGTAAGCACCTCTCCGTGTTGGATCCGCTGTAACAGATCAGGTTCCACTCGCACGTCGCCGCCGGGATAGATTTCCAACGGCACGTTTGCAGCCTGCAATTGCAGCCGCAACTCGTTGGTTTTCAGGCGAATGGTATTGCCATCCAGCGACAAGCCCCCCAGTTGATGCGGGGTAACCACGATGGCTCGAATGCCATCGGCCACCGCCATTCGAGCCATCGCCAACGATTCGTCAATGTTCTTGGCGCCGTCGTCAAGGGCAGGAAGCAAATGGCAGTGGATGTCGACAAAGTTTTCCATGAATTCGTCTTTACTACCCGTTCGAAGCAACCATGCCGTTTTCTACTGATCGCATATGTCCAAACAACCGCGGTCGTAATGCCGGCGCAAGCACGTACAACGCCCAGCGCAACGTCTTCAAATAGGGCAACTGCCGCCATGGCGCCCGCAGCACTGCGCGCAAATGGGCCTTCAACGCCGCCAGATAGTGGCCCGACAATAGCAAATAATCTCCTTGCGTCGACAGCGCTGATAGTGCTTTGCCTTCCTCGTCGCCGGCAGCTTCTTGCATCGCCCGAGGAAAATCTTCGGTTTGTCCGCAAGACCGCATGGCGCCCAACCGTCGTGCCAAAGCACGATTGCGTGCCTGATCCCGCGCTCGATTTGTCGATATCGCAGTGGCTGTAAACCGACGATGATACAACACCTCCGGCAAGTTTTCCCCGCCGAAGCGTTCGCACAACCGCCACAAAAAATCGTAATCCTGGCTCGTGGTAAACTCCTCGCGGTATCCGCCGATGGTTTCCGCCGCCGCGCGACGGAAACAAATGGCCCCGTGGCAAAACGGATTTTGGTGCGTAAACGCCGCCGCAATATCCTGCGCGGCGGTGGGCAATCGATCAATCCACAGCGGCACCGCGTCGTCTCGATGCAGCATGGCCCAGCTACCCACCACGGCTAAATCCGAACGTTCTTGCAGAAATTCGATTTGCGATTGCAGCCGCTGAGGGTCTGACCAATCGTCGGAATCTTGCCGACAGATAAAATCGCCCCGGCAATACGCCAGCCCCACATTCAACGTTCGCGTCAGCCCCCGATGCGGCTCATGGTACACGCGAACTCGTGCGTCATTATCTGCTAAACCATCAAGCCAGGCGACCGTGTCGCGCCGTCGCGATCCGTCATCGACCACGACGAACTCAAAATCACGAAAGGTTTGTGCCAGGATCGAACCACACGCAACCTCCAACAATGCCGGTTTCTGGTTATAGACCGGCAGCAACACCGATACGATCGGCGGTCTGCCCGGTGCAATCTCGGCAGCTTCCCCGATGTTCGCCATATTGTTTTCTGTTACCATGTCGCCTTCCATTGTTTGGCCCAGATCGCAAAGGCCAGCAGTGTCCATATTTGGCGGGCTAGTTGAAGATTTGTCTTCCGCTGAAACTGCTCCATTAATTTGGTTTGCGCTTCGGCGTTGAACAACTCCGTCGGCAGATGGCTCTGCACGATCTCGCGCAACGGTCCGCGCAGCCACTGCATGACCGGCGCTCCAAAACCGTGTTTATGCCGATGAAGTATTTCACCGGGCAGTTCATTTATGTAAGCGGCCCGTAACAGGCATTTTTTTGACCGATTTCGCACCAGTTGCCGGGCCGGCAACCTTTGACACCATTCCAACAAACGGTGATCTAGAAATGGCGATCGCCCCTCAATGCCGTGCGACATGAGGGCAATATCCATCTTGTACAGCAGGTCGTTAGGCAAATAGACATGCCGATCGGCCCACAACGCACGATGTAACGTATCGCTGGCTGGCCCGGCCTGTAAAAATGGCTCGCCTTCCAAGTAGCCGGCAAAGCCACCGCTGCGTGCCGGACCCTCGCACAGCAATTCGTCGCGGAACCGTCTCCGAAACAAAGCCTTCGATTGAAAATACGTAGCCCACGCATCGTGCCACAAGCCGTCGCACAAGCCGACGGCCGCCGCACAACGCTTGATCCATTGCTTTGCTGCCGCAAATTCATAGTGCGCATAACCAGCCAGCGCCTCATCGCCACCGTCGCCGGTCAGAATGACTTTGAATCGACCCCGCGTTTCCCGGGCGATGTAATAGCAGGGAATGCTCGACGAATCGGCAAATGGCTCGTCGTAAAACCAATGTATGTTCGTTAAATCGTCCGCCAATTGCCGGCCCGATGCCCCTACTATCTGCTGCCGCAATCCAAACAGACGGGCCACCATTTGCGCATGCGGCAAATCGGTTTTGTCTTCATCGAAGGCCACTGTCAGCGCTTCAATGTTCTGACCCAAGGCGGCGCATTCCACCGCAATGGCTGAAGAATCCATGCCTCCGCTCAGATACAACCCCACAGGCACATCGGCCCGCAGCCGTAAGCGAACTGCCTCGCGGAACAATTGGCGAAATTGGTCGATCGCGCTGCCTTGCGATCCGGACGTCTGCGGTTTCAAAGTCTTCACCGTCGTTTCCGGCCGCCAATAGCGCCGCACGTCGAGTTGGCCATCCTGCCAGACCAGCAAATGGCCGGGCGGGAGTTTTTGCGTGCCGCGGAAAACCGTCAACGGCGCAGGCACATAGCCCAACGCTAAGTAAGCATCGACCGCATCGGGATTCAAAACCGGCTCACACCCCGGCACGGCCAAAAGCGCCTTCAGTTCCGAGGCAAACGCCAGCACATTCCCTTGCCGAAAATACACCAGCGGCTTTTTCCCAACTCGATCGCGCGCTAAAAACAACGTCCGCTCGTGCGCGTCCCAAATGCCAAAGGCAAACATTCCAACCAGCCTGTTCAGCACCTGCTCCCCCCACGCCCGATAGCCGTATAGCAAAACTTCCGTATCGCTCGTGCTGGAAAATGTGCAACCAAGCTGTTCCAACTCGCGGCGCAACTCACCGTGGTTGTATATTTCGCCGTTGAACGTAATGGTCCAACGGCCATCGCGGGTCGACATCGGCTGGCGACCGTTGGAAGACAAATCGATAATCGACAGCCGATGATGCGCCAGCGCCACCCCAGCACTATCGTTCAAAAACATTCCAAAATCGTCCGGCCCCCGATGTGCCAACCGCTGAGCCATGGCCGAAATATGGCTCCGCCGTGATAAATCCGGCAATCCAACAATTCCCATGATTCCGCACATGTTCGGCGCTTTCAATGATTAGGCCAGCGATAAAAAGTCTTGCGCGGGCACCCTACGCTGCGCGCGCGGCACCGCCCACTTCGGCTCCCGCACAATGGTCCGTTCGTGCTGCCGGAGTCGGCCGATGTAAAACAGCCCGATAAATGTCGACGATCTGCGGCGCGATAGCCCGCAGCGATATTTCTTCGGTGAATGCCCGGCCGTTGCTTCGCCGTGGCGGCATGACCATCGCCGCTAGGGCCTTTCCAATCGCGGCAGCATTCCGCGGCACAATCGCCGTCGATTCCACTCCCTGCAGCCGCTCGCGCACATCTCCTACGTTCACCGTCACAACAGGCAAATTGCAGGCCAGCGCTTCTTGAACCACGGTTGGCGAACCTTCCCAATCGCTCGTCAACAATAAGCAATCGGCAGCGCTCATCATCAGCGGCAAAAACTGGGGAGCGGTAAATCCATCGAGTACAACCATCCGGGCCGCTGGCGCCTCACGCCGTGCGACTTCAACGGCTGCTTGGGCGAGATCAAGCCGCTTGACCGCTGGAGATTTCCCAGCGTTGAAAAGTACAATCACATCTTTTGCACCCCAACCCAGCTCCCGGCGGGCTTGATCGCGCGGCAGAGGCCGAAAATCGTCGGTGTCCACGCCCGAGGGAATCACGCTGATTTGTTTTTGCCGCCACCATAACCGACGCCGTAGCTGCAGGCTCACGCAAATAATGTGCTGAGCACGAACGGCAGACAAATGCGAAAACAATCTGCCCAAGAAACTTCGCCACCAACGCATGCTCGGACAAGGATTCAAATCGCTGCCCCGGAACGTAATAACCAATGGAAGTCCTGTACTCGCCGCGCAAAACAATGCGGTCATTGTGCCAAAATGGGTATGCACCACATGTGGCTGAAATTCACGAATTTCCTTGCGAAACCGCCAGATTTCTCGCCACAATCTCCACGGTGACGTGCGGCTCGCGAGAAAAAAATTGCGATTCTCCACTCCTTCGCCCACCAGCGAGTGTGTCTGGCGCTTCGCAAAAATCATCGATCCGCTGCCGCTACCGCCGGGAATGACCGACAGCACTCGCAGCGGATTTAAGCGCACCCGGGCGCAAGCTATTGCGCTTTCTGTCGTGTTGTTCACGCTTGGTTCTCTAAATGACTTCGGATGGAGGTCGTCATCACGGGTCGCAGAAAGTAACAACCTCTGACGATCTTCCAAAGCCCATGTGTTTGTCGGCCCCCTCTCAGGCATCATTTTGCGGCTCTCCGCATTTGGTTGGCGGCGGGTTATGCCGATTGATTTCTCGTCATCGTGTGTCCGTTAAGCTCAGTGCCGCTTTCCTATCTTCTCATCATGGTCCCAAGCTTGCGGTGGCTCAGATGCTGCGGGCGGCAAAGACCAAATACTGTCTGTCGACATTTTTTTTCATGAGTGTAACTCGCTCAACATTCCGGGCCGTGCACGCTATCTCTGACGACTCTTCTCGGCAGCGGATTGCCGCCGGGCTGCACAATTCTCGATGCTTGGCCGCGTGCTGGGGTAGTGTACTGCTGGCAATTGCTCAGTGCTGTGGCTGCGCTCACAACGAGTTTCAGGCCACCAAACTGCCGACAAAGTATTTGGCGCCCAACGTGGACAACGTGCAAACTGTCGATCTCTCCAAGCTCAGCGCGCCGGCCGTCAATAGCGAGGCCATCGATCGGGGAGACGTCTTGGCGGTAACCGTGGATAGCAGCTTCAACGGCACAAACGATCGCCGGCCCACGGTTACGCCCGTGCGCGTAGGCGACGATGGAAACGCCAATGTGCCGCTAATTGGCCGAGTGCCCTTAGCTGGCTTAACTCTCAGCGCCGCTGAACAAGCCATTAGCACTGCCTCCGTGGAACGCGGCATCTTCCGCGATCCGGTGGTCACCGTCACCATGCAACGGCAACGCATGAACAAAGTGACGGTCATCGGCGCCGTAGAAAATCCCGGAATTTACGAATTGCCGCGCGCTTCCAGCGCCTTGCTTAATGCATTGGTGGTGGCCGGCGGTTTGAACAAGGACGCCGGCACGGAAGTGGAATTGCATCGGCCTCCGCATTTGAACGGCGACAGCCGCTTGGCACATACTTATGACGGCAATGGCTTGACGCAAACCAAGGCCGATCCGTCCACCGTGCAGGCTGCTTATACCGATCAACCAACCCCGCAGACCGAAGCTATCGCCGGTTCCGCTGCCGACAACATCGCGGGAAATGGCAATCCACAATGGGTCGCAGGGGGCGGCGGAGCAACGCCCCCGGTCTCCACACGTATCGATCTGGCCCAGGCGGTGAAACAAGGCGATCAATCCTATTACCTGAACGATGGCGACGTGGTCATGGTTTACAAGCGCGATCCGCACCCCGTTCACGTCATCGGGCTGGTGCGTGAACCCGGCGAGTTCGAATTGCCCGTCAATCGCGAAATGCGGATGCTCGATGCCCTGGCGAAGGCCAAAGGCGTCAGCTCGCAACTGGCCGACAAAGTTCACGTCATCCGCCAGATGCCCGGCCAGACCGAACCCATTGTCATCGATATCAGCCTGCACGAGGCCAAAACCAGCGGCAAGGGCAACATTCGATTGGCCTCCGGCGATATCGTCAGTGTGGAGCAAACGCCGGCGACCGTCATGTACGACACCATCAACAACTTCCTCCGCTTCGGCATCAGTGGTTCCATTCCGCTGTTTTAATTGAAACTTGATATGCAAACGCCGCGATTATCTGACGCTGCTGATTCCACGATGCGGACCAACCTGGTTCACTCCGTTTGGTATTTTTTGCGCGTCGTCCGGCTGCGTCGCGGGGTCATGGCCGCTTGCATCGTGGTTTCTTTGTTGTTGGGAGCCTTGTATTACGCCACCGCCCACCGCCGGTACGAGTCGCGCGCTTCGCTCTTAGTGCTTCAGGCGGGGAACGATGTGGCGTCCACATCCATGTCGACCGAAAACGCCGGTCAAGGCCTCATGCCCACGTACGAACGCTTGATGACTAGCGCCGTGGTGCTGCAGGCCGCGTTAAATCGCTTGCCTTATGAAGACCGCATCGATTTTGATGAAACGCCTCAGGAACGCTGGATCGAACTTTTGCAAACGCAGCTTCGCGCCGTGGCCATCCGCCGCACGAACATCATCGAGTTGTCTTACGAATCAAAACGGCCGGAAACCGCCGTCGCAGTCGTCAATGCGGTCGTACAAGCTTACTTGGAATTCATGGATACCACCCACAAAGGCACCGCCGGGCAGTTGATTTCCGTGCTCACGAAAGAAAAAAGCCAGGTCGAAGAAAAGTTGGAAAGCAAACAGGCGGAGCTCCTGGCCGCGCGGCGCCAAAGCGGTGATTTGGGCATGAAATCTGATGGAACGGTTACGCACCCCATCATTCAACGGGCCATCAGCGTGAACGAGGAAATCATCAAAACGCAGCAACGCCGTATCGAATTGCAAGGACTACTCGTGTCGGTCGAAGCGGCTGTGAAAGCGGGCCAAAGCCTGGAGCCGCATCTGATGAGCCTCGATAACGGCGCCGGACGCGAATTGATTCTCAGCGATTTGGGTCTGAGCGGACGTGACGCCACCATGCAGGCCGAACTTGAAAAAAGCATGCTTGATGACCGCGCCAAACTCCGCACCTTGCAGGAACATCTGGGCCCCAATCATCCCGATGTGCAAGAAATCACTCAGCGAATCCAGTTGACAGAACAATACTTGGCGGGTTATTCCGGCCACGTGCAAGACCGATTGGCGGCTTTGAAAGACAAACAACTAGCCCCGATGTTGTTGCAATTGGTGCGGCAGAAACTAGCCGAAACCACTGCCCAGGAAAATTACTTGCGGCAAAGCTTCGCGGAAGCCCAGGCCGAAGCGGTGCGGCTAAACGGCGACTTGGCCCAAATTGAAATCCTGGATCACGACGTCAAATGGATGCGCAACCTGCGCGATGTTTTATTGAATCAAATCGCCAATATTGACCTGCGGCAAGACCAGGGCGAAATTCGCACTGCCGTCGTCAGCGAGCCGGCCGTCGAGCCGGCCATCTGGCCCAACGGCAAGCGCATCGCCCTGATGTCGCTGCTGGCCGGCACGCTGTTCGGCCTGGGTGTGGTCTATGTCCTCGATGTGCTCGACGACCGTTTCCGTTCGCCGCAAGAAATGCAGTTGCATTTGGGCGTGCCCATTTTGGCAATTGTCCGTCCGACCGAAGGCTTGCCCGCCACCGGGCTACGGGCCATCCAAGCGTACGTCGCTCCTAATGCTCCCAAGAGTGAAGCCTTCCGCACGCTGCGCACCGCATTGGCATTCTCCGGCAAAGAATCGCAGCGGCTGGTCATCTCCAGCGCCGAGCCGGGCGACGGCAAAACCACCATGCTTTCCAACCTGGGAGTTTCCTACGCTTACTCTGGCAAGAAAACACTGCTTATCGATGCCGACATGCGCCGCCCCGGCCTTACACGGCTTATGGAAATGCGCGGCCGTCCTGGACTTTCTGAACTGCTTAGTTCCTCAGATCCCGTGATCGAACGCGCTCGACAATTGATCACACCCAGTGGAATTGAATCGCTCGATATACTTCCCTCGGGCAATTGGTCGGCTCAAGCGGCGGAACTGCTGCTGGGCAATCGCTTCAAAGAGCTATTGGCTTGGGCCGAAGCAAACTACCAACAAATTTTGGTCGACAGTCCGCCCATTCTGGCCACCAGCGATGCCGCCACCATCAGTCAGTTGGTCGATGGTGTCGTGCTGGTGGTCCAGCCCGGTAAAAACCAACGCCGCTCTGTCATCCGCGCTGCCGAAGGCTTCACGAGCTTGGGCGCAACGGTGCTAGGCGTCGTGGTCAATTGCGCCGGCAGCGAGGAAGAGCAAGGCAACTACGGTTACGGCTATGGGTACGAATACAACGGCGAAGAAATTGCCACGGATGGTGTGGATTCCGAGTCCCCAGAAGCAACTGCCGACGACTACACAAGCAAAGCAGCATAGTCACCTACCAACAAAATAGCACAACGACTGCACGGCGAAATACGCGAAATGAGTCTATCCTTCATTCCACATTGGCGCAGTCACACCAGCGATCCGCCTCTGTTGCGTTTCGTCGACTTCAATCTGGCTGGCACAATCTTATTTTTGCCGTTTGTGATGGGCGGGCGGCATCCGTGGGGACAACTACTGCTGGTTGCCCTCACGGTCTCTGCCGCCGCGGGATGGCTGCAGTATCAATCGCAGAACGAACCCAGTTGTTGGGTTCGTTCGCCGTTGCGCTTCGTCCTCGCTGCATGCGTTGCGCTACTTATCGTCCAATTGATTCCCTGGCCGGCAGCTGTTCTGGATTGGCTTTCCCCAAACACGCGCAACTTACTGCCGCTGACTAACGGCGCGGCTCCCGCCAATGGATTTGCACGTTGGAATCAACTTTCCTTTCTGCCCGCCGGCACCCGCGCAGGCTTGGTCACGCTTTCGGCATACATTCTCCTCTTCACGACGATGGTTCAACGAGTGCGAGAGATCTCCGACGTGGAACGCGTGTTGAAGTGGATTGCCTCCGCCGCCATCGCCATGGCGGCCTTCGGGCTGCTGCAATATCTGGTGGGGAATGGAAAGTTTTTCTGGTTCTACGAGCATCCCTATCGAGACACCAGCGATGTTGTCAAAGGCGCGTACATTAATCGAAATCATTTCGCGCATTTCCTTGCGCTGGGAATTGCGCCACTCATCTGGTGGTTGGCCAACATCACAAAACGCGCCGCGTCGGTTCGATCTGGCTACAGATTTAGTCATCGCCGCCAGGCTGCTGCGTATCCTATATGGCTGTGGCTGGGTTTAGGCGTGGTTTGTCTGGCGGGTTTGCTTTCCTTATCGCGCGGCGGAATTGCAGCCCTGGTGTTAGCGACCGTTGTCGGCGTGGGTTTGCTGCAGCATACGGCGTTGCTCAACTCAAATTTGAAGTGGTCGCTGATCGGACTAGTAGCATTATTGGCTGTCGCGTTGCTCGTACATGGCGCCGACGGGATATTCAATCGCCTGGACGAAGTCACCTCGGGCTCGCTGGACAAGCTCGACCATGCGGCCAGCCGGCGTCAAATTTGGTCAGCCGACTTGCAGGCCATCGCTCAATTCCCATGGTTTGGCGCCGGGGTGGGCGCCCATGCGGCGGTGTACCCGATTTACTTTCCGCAATCGTCTGACGATTTGGAATACACCCATGCCGAAAGCGGTTACTTGCAAATCGCATTGGAAACAGGCGTCGTGGGCCTAGCGCTGGCTTTGGCGGCAATTGGAATGATCGGTCGCTGGTGTTGGCGTGGATTCCGTGAAACCGATTCGAAGCGCTCGCTCGGTTGCATTTGCGCCGTCTCTGCCGGCCTCATGGTGAGCGCCCTGCATTCGCTGGTCGATTTCGTTTGGTATATCCCCAGTTGCATGGCGACCACGGTCATCCTGGCCGCTTGCGCCTACCGTCTCTGGCTCTGGTCGGGAAA
Organism: Pirellulales bacterium; assembly: GCA_035499655.1. NCBI lineage: Bacteria > Pseudomonadati > Planctomycetota > Planctomycetia > Pirellulales > Pirellulales bacterium. Next base: position 32,885 of record DATJYL010000216.1, on the reverse strand, counting down.
TGATTTGCGAATCGAAAAATATAGTCGCGCCTTATCGGTAGCACACTATCGATGGGCCGCTCTGGCCGTAACCGCCGGCGGAATTTGGATGATTGCTTTGTCAATCGGCCCGGCGTTAGCCGCGCCGGCGTGGGATCGTTATTTACGGCTTTCCGTGGCGGCCACCAAAGTCGATTTATTGGCCGCCGACGCCACTCAAAACAATGCCGGTCAAAATAGCGTCGCCGCAAACAACGTTGCCTCAGAACTCTCGCGGCGCAAAACCGAGCTTCAAGCCATGATCGCGGAACTGGAAACGGTGGTGAATTACGATTCCACACACGTGCTGGCTCACGTTCGTTTAGCCGCCGCCCGATTACAATGGTTCGAATTGCGCCAGCAAGAATCGCCCCTGCCGATGCCGCTGGCCGCGGTGAGCGATGCCGCGCTGCAATCGCATTTTTCCTCTCGCGCACAACTCGATGAATGGCTGCAGCGAGCCACTGGCCCGCACAGCCGGCAATTGGAACAAGCGCGCGTGGAAGTTCGGCATGCGCTCGCTTTATGCCCCTTGTATGGCGAAGCCTACCTTTACTTAGCCGACTTATGCTTCTTGGAAGGAACCTCGCCCGCCGCCAAGACTCAGTTTCTGGCCCAGGCATTGGCGGTGCGGCCCTTCGATGGCGAGGTCCAATTCGAAGCAGGCAAAGAATGCTTTCTCCAGGGACAATCCGACCAAGCCATTGAACATTGGCGTCTGGCATACCACAGTGGGCAGGAATATAAAACCCGTTTGATCGAGCTATTCACTGGCGAATTGGCTTCGCAAGTTCCCATCAGTTTCTTCCTCGATCAGTTCCAACCCGACTTGGATGGCCTGCGCCATTTGCGAGCACGCTATCGCTCTCTACCTCCGTCCGATCAACGCAACACCCTGTGGCAATATTCTGCTGCTCAACTCATCAAGGCTGCTCCTTCACAGTCCGGGCCAGAGGCATGCGCTCTGTGGCTGGAGGCCGAACCGCTCTTTCATGATCTGGACGATGCACCCCAGCGACTGCGGTGCATCCAACAGGCTTTAGCCACCAATCCTGCCAACTATGCGGCTCACTACGCTGCGGTCAACTGCTTTTATGAGCAGAGCAATTTTGACAACGCCGATGAACAGGTGAAATGGTGTTTGGCCCGCGCGCCCAACGACGCCAATCTTAAACGCATTCGCGATGCCGTCGTGAAAGCACGATTGGATACCCCACACGATTCCGCAACGGCGGACAACAGCACCATAAATACCCGCACTGCACATCATCCAGCCCGGGAAACACAAACAGGCACGCAAGCACAAATTAGCGCGGCAACACGGCGCTAAATTCATACAACAGGATGTAACATGTTCGACGGGGCCATCGTGTTAAAACGCCGACTGCTACGAAATCTTCTGCGCTTAAGCGTCCTTGCGCCCCTCTTTATCGCGGTATATTATGTAGCCTATTGGCTGCGATTCGGCCCATTTCTGGATCGTCCGCAAACGCGCGTTTTCACCGCAACGCTCGCCTGGATCGTGGCCGTCAAACTCGCTTTCTTCGGACTGTTTCACGTCTATCGGCACTGGAGCCGCCATGTTACGCTGCAGGAATTGCTGGCCATCATTAAAGCCGCCGCTGGAAGCACGGCCGCCATTTGCCTGATCGACCAACTGCAATCCTCCCAACCTGCTATCCCAATTTGTGTGTTACTGTTGGATTTAAGCGGAACCATTTTGACCGTAAGCGGCCTACGCGTCGCCTTGCGTCTGGTGCGGGAGCGGCTGGGTTCGCGGCCGCCGTCGGAAAAGATTATCCGCACGTTTATTGCCGGGGTCGATTCTTCCAGCGAAGCGTTGCTGCGCATCCTCCGTTACAGCTCGCAATTGAAATATCAGGTCCTCGGTTTTCTCGATTGCTCTTCGCAACACGTCGGCATGCGCGTCGATGGCATTCCCGTTCGCGGCACGCTCGACGAAACCCAATTATTGGTTCATCAACACGCGGTGAAGGAAGTGCTGATCGTGGCAGGAGCTCTCTCCGGCCGGCAGGTCCGGCAGCTTATTGAAGACTGCCAAAATGACCAGGTTCGTGTCACCGTGTTGCCCAGTTACGAACAACTGTTAACCGGTCATGTTTCATTCCAGCCACGTCCCGTATCGATCGAAGATTTGCTTCGCCGCGAGCCCGTGGAGCTCGATCTGCAACATATCTCCCAATTTATCGACAATCGTGTCATCCTGGTTACCGGCAGCGCCGGCAGCATCGGCACCGAAATTTGCCGGCAACTCTTGAACTTTTCCCCCAGCAAATTGGTGCTGGTCGATCGCTGGGAAAACGGACAGTTCTATCTCGAACGAGAATTAATTGTCAAACACAGCGCTTGCCCCATCGAAATTTGCGTGGCCGATATTACCGACCGCCGCCGCATGCGGGCGCTGTTGGCACAGCATCGTCCGGAAATCATTTTCCACGCCGCGGCCTACAAGCATGTTCCGCTCATGGAGAGCAATCCCGGCGAAGCGGTCAAAAACATTGTCCTGGCCACCAGCGAATTGGCTGATTTGGCTGACGAGTTTGCGGTCGATTCATTCGTAATGATTTCCTCCGACAAGGCCGTTCGGCCCAGCAGCATCATGGGCGCCTGCAAACGCACGGCCGAGCTGTACTTGCAGGCCGTTGCCAAAAACTCCGCCTGCCGGTTCATCACGGTTCGTTTCGGCAACGTGTTGGACTCCGCCGGCAGCGTGGTGCCGATTTTTCGCGAGCAAATCAGCCGCGGCGGACCGGTCACAGTCACCGATCCCGCCATGCAGCGATTTTTTATGACCATTCCCGAGGCTTCTCAATTGGTCATTCAGGCCGCGGCCATCGGGCAGGCCCACGAAATTTTTGCCCTCGATATGGGCGAGCCGGTCCAAATTGTCGACCTCGCCGCCGACATGATCCGTCTTTCCGGCCTGCGTTTGGGCGAGGACATCGAGATCGAATTCACCGGCGTTCGCCCCGGCGAAAAGCTGTTCGAGGAGCTGCATTCCTATGGCGAGCAGCACTTGCCCACGCGGCATCCCAAAATTATGGTCGCCTCACAAGAACCCGTCGATGCCGATGCGGTCGTGGCCGCCGTGGAGCGATTAGCCGCGATTACCGAAGAACCCTTCGCTGCCATTGCCGCGGAGTTGGGCAAACTTATTCCCGAGTTCCATTTCCCAAAGCCCGCGCAGCTTCGGTTGGCTGCTTGACATCTGCCCGTATTTCGCTTGGCCGTATTTGCGACTCACCGACTGCTTTCTGTGAGATAGAGAAATGGAATTCTACGCTCTCCTTGCCACGCTGACTTTGGTGATCGGCGGATTCGCCCTGTTGCTGTGGCGACAAACCAAATCGATTGCCATCCTGCTGGGCATCGGCTTTCTGTATTACTGGTCCCTCTTTGGGGCATGGTCGCTGGTGTTCGATCTGCGCGGCGGCGACAGTGGCATGCACTATCAGTACCTATTCGACAAAATGTTCCCCGTCGATCTCGATGGCGATTATTTCCAAGCACTGGTATATCTCGGACTGTTCGTCATTGCCGTAGAAATAACATTGCTGTGGTGTTTGCCTTGCTCTCCACTGCCTAAACCGCTGCCGACGGAACGGTTAATCCGCATTTCCCACAATAAACTATTGATCCTGTGCGGGCTGGCCGGATTGGTCAGCTACTTCCTCATTCGAGACAGCTTGGAATTTGCGTCCAGCAACAATATCTCTGCTTATTTGGTTACGCGTGGAGAGACCGATTACGATGTGATTTCTTTGTTTACGCTGCATGCTACGCTCAACCGCCTGGCGCTGTTCCCCGCGGTCATCGGGCTGGCGGTGCTCGTTTCGGGGAAGAACGTGCGGATGGTGCTTGGGCCCGGTGGACCCGGCATCCTGTTGGCCTACGCGGCGCTGCTATCGGCCATGTTCGTGTTTTGTTTGATCTTGGGAAACAAAAACGAATTATTCGTGGCGCTCGTCACCGGCGTGTTGTTTTATCTGGCCAACGATTTGCAACCCCGTAAATTTCTGCTGGGGGGATTGAGCATTGCCGCCTTCGCCGGCGTGGCATTCATTGATTTCGTCCGTGGTGCTGCACCAAATGACGTGCAGGAACTGATCAGCACCGAGAACGTGTTTGATGCGCTAGGCCACATCATCTCCAGCAACGAAGCGTTTGCCAGCCACATGTCCCTGTATGGCTGCCTGCATTATGAAGTCCCGTTGACCTACGGTTCCAGTCTCGTAAGTCTGGTGGCCTCCGTGGTCCCACGCAATCTTTGGCCGGACCGTCCCTCGGACATTTACACCCATTACGCCGTCTCGGTTCAAGCTGCGGCGGGCCAAGGATATTCCATCCATCATGCCGCCGGATGGTATTTGAATTTTGGACCCCCCGGCGTCCTGTTGGGCGGTGTGTTGTTAGGCTGGGTTTGGAGTCGGCTATTTGCAGCATCACGGCGGCTGGATCGATACCGTTCCCCGGCTGCGCGGCTTTTTTTTAGCTATGCGGCGCTGTCCTTCTCAGCCTACCTCCCCACGCTCATTCGAGCGGGGCCGGAAGTGTACAAGGGGGCGTTCATTGATGCACTGCTGGTTCCCTTCGCCGTGCTTTGGTTTTCGCAAGAGCAAGCTGCTGAAACCTGCCTCTTACAGGGTAGCCGTTCGTTTGAAAGTAATCATCGCCCCGCATCAGAAGACCGAACCTACGTTCGCTAACCAGCTGAATTGACGGAAAGTTTTAAACCGTGGGATCGGCCTTCGCTTGTCGAGAAGCCCGATCGCTGGCCAATTACTCGAGCCGGTACTCCTACCGCAATGCTGAACGGCGGAATATTGCGTGTCACCACGGCGCCCGCGCCGATCACGGCGCCTGTGCCGATCGTAACGCCATCGAGCACCGTCACCCGGGCGCCCAGCCACACGTTGTCTTCGATGCGAATGCCGCGCGTCGTCAACCCCTGCGCGTTAATGGGAATCTCCAACGAATCGAATTTGTGATTCGCCGGAATCAATACGCAGGAGGTGGCTATCAGCACGTTGTCGCCAATTTCCAAGCCCCCATGTCCATAGAGCACACAGTACGGGTTGATGCCCACGTGGCGACCCACAGAAATCCAGCCGCCGTACGGATGGAGCAATGCCCCTTTCAAAATGAACGTCCCGTCGCCAACCGTTATCTGTTCGCTTCGCCGGGCTAACAATTCCGCCTGCGGGCCAATGTGCACCGCACGCCCCAGTTGCACGTGCCCTCGAACCCAGGCCGTGCGATGAACATACCGCCAATTCAAGCGGCGGTAAATTCTAGCAAGCAGGTTCAAGGGGCACCTCACCCATGGGCATTTCAATGGTTCGATATACGACAAACCACGCCAGTAGCGCTTGCGTGGTCGAGGCCAGCGTGTAACCCCAAGCAAGCGCAAATCTTCCCCACACCGGGTAAAACAACACCATGAATGCCAGTTGCAACAAATAACCGCCGATGTAAATCATCGACGGACGGTGTGTCCGACTGACCGAAATCATCGGCATCAACACGGCCCACAGCACAATGCTGCCAGGCAGCGACCACGTCAGACAGCCCAGCAACTCGGCCGTGGCATGCACCGCCCGATCATCGAAACGCCCCCCGCCATAAAACAGGCGGATCACGGGTTCCGCCATCATGTTTCCGGCCAATGCCGCCAACAGGCCAATCGTCAGGCAGCCCAAAACGGCTCGATCAAATATCGCTCGGGCTTTCCGGGTATCACCTTGGGCAAAGGTCCGCGCGAAATGCGGTCCCGTCACCATCGCCAGGGGTTTGCCCACGAACAAGCCCAGCGGCACCAACAGACTAAGAGCGTAGGTGAGGGCCGCATTGGTGCCGGCGTTGTCCATCATCGCCATGCGGCGCATATAGGTCATGCTGACCTGCGCGACACAGGCAGCCACAAAGAAACCCATCGCCTGCCCCATCATCTGTCGAAAATCGCGATCGCGGAAATCCAGCGACACCCGCACTCGAAAGTTGGTCGTGCGATGCAATAGAACCCACTGCACGGCCAAGCCCAGCACGCTGCTGACTGCCAAGCCCAACGCAATTTGGCGAAGGCTGTTAGCAACCAGGCCAAGAATCAATCCAGACAGCACCACCACTCGCGCAATCAACGGTCCCAGTTCGCTGCTCAGCGGCACGCCGTGCGCAATGGAAACAGCACTAAATAATGTGCACAGACTAAAGCTGAACACAATCGGCAGCAGCAATAGCGTTAGTTCGCATAACTCGGCCTGTAACGATGGCGCGGCGCCAGGCGCCATCAAGGTGCTAATCGGTTCGGCAAATAAAGCGCAGGATAATGCCATCAAGCCCGAAACCAAAAACACGCCGGTTACCGTGGTTGCGAACAACGGCCCACAACGGTGTGGCCGGGTGACCGATGTTTTGGCGAAGTACGACGAAATGACGGCGTGTGCAAAGCCCAGCCCGCCCACGTTCAAAATCAGAAACGGGATCGAGTAGGCCACGTCGAAAATATCTTTTTCCGCCGATGTGCCAAAGCGATTCGCCAGCACTTTGAGAAACAAATACCCGATCAGCGCATTGCCAACAATTTGAGCCGTGTGCAATATGTGTTTCAGCGCCAATCGCTTGTGCGTCAGCATAGACTTGCCCGACAGATTTGCCTGTAAGTTCAACGAAAGTCATCTCGCGCTCGCTACGCAATCAGGTAGACCGCTGCAACTTGCGCCTGGAATTGTCGAACTTTGCCTTGAATTGGCTGAGCTTTCACCCTGAAACGGCTGAGCTCCGGAGTAGGGCAGAAACAGTAACGACTGATTTTCGTTTTCCAAAGAGCAAAGCCCAACCATCCGCGGTTTTGCGGCAATCCGTATCCCTCACCAGCTTTGCCCAAAAAGTCCTTTGCATGCACAAATGCTTGCGACTGCAACGTCAGACCGCTTCCCGATTTAGTGGCTTGACATGATTTATTGGGCAAAGCCGTTGCACGTTGTGCCGTGCTTCACCGCGGCCTCTGAGGAGAAGATGCCCAGTCTCAGCGTTTCGCAGAACTTACTTGGCAGTACACCCCACAGGATTCGAACCTGTAACCTTCGGTTCCGTAGACCGATGCTCTATCCAATTGAGCTAGGGGTGCAAGTAAAACACTGAATCATATCAGACCCGGCGAAAAGCCTGCAATGCCCGATTAAAACGTGGGCCTAAGATCACCGAATCATCGCCATGCGAACTCGCCCAGGTGATGCCTGCTTCTCCGTTTTCAAACCATTTCAGAATCTTAATCGAGGCGCTGAAACCCCGCTTTGTTCGCGCCGGGCCAATTGAAATACCTGCCCGATGCTGGTCTAATTTGCACGGTTTACGTGTCGGCAGCGCCAGGGGATCAACGAGCATTGCAATCCTTTTGTTCTCCGGCTGTTTTCCATATCAGGACAAACTCCCATGCCACAACGAATTCTTTTTTCCGCGTCGCACCTAGCCCTTTGGCTTACATTGGCGGGGCCAATTTGCGGCGCAGCCGCCCGTGCCGCGGAAGGCGGAGCTGCTGCCAGTGCCTCGGCCGCTCTGGAAATCTTGCCCGACGAAACGCTGGCCGCCCTGGTCGTGCCGCAACTGAGCATGCTGGATGCCAAAATCTCTGGGCTGGGTGGGCCGCTGCAAATGCCCATTCCGTCCACAGTCATGTTGGGCCGCAGCATGATCGGTTTGAAAGACGGATTAAAAGACGACGGTCCCCTGGTGCTGGCACTGGTGGGTCCGGTCAAGGGAGATGACGATTACGGCGCCGTCCTGGGCATCGTCGCTGCCGACGATTATCAAAAACTGATTGGGCAATACTCGCCGCAAGATCAAGGCCAGGGCATCAGCCTGGTGCGTGTTCCACAAACTCCGGGATTATACGTCGCTCAAAAAAATGGCTTTGCGGTGTTCGTGAAAGCTACCGACGACCAGCGCAAAGTATTACAGAGCGTGTTGCAACGGAAGGCGGAAATGTCCAATACCATCGCCCCGTTAAAAAGTTGGGCGCTGCAGCAAGATTTGGCATATCTCATGACCCCTAGCGGAGTCAAATTGTTCCTCGATCGCGCTCAGCGCGGCATTAACGCCTTCGAAAAAAAGCAGGTCCCAACTTCCGCACGCCAGATGGAAAATATGCTCGCGCAGATAATCCCGATGGCGGAAAAGGAAGCCTCGCAAATTGGCGTCGGCTTGCGAATTGACGATGACCATACGGTGCACATCGCCAGCCGGGTTTGTTTGGCCGGCGGCGGCGAATTGTCCAAAGCGGCTGCCAATTTATCGCCCCCCGGAACTATGCCTTTGGCCGGACTGCCGGCGGGTCCGTTTTTGGCTGCCGTCGATGGAACGATGGGCCCGCGCCTGCAAGATTGGCTTTCCACCTTTAGCTTGAACACGCTCAAGGCCACGGCCGCCCAACAACCCGACGTTAAAATCAGCGACGACGATTGGAAACAACTTGCCGATGCCCTACAGAAGATGATGCAAGGCGGCAAGTCGATGGCGTTTGTGATGGGCGTGCCCCCCGCGGGCAAATCCATGTACTCGCAAATGTTTGCCGTCATGCGCGTGGAAAACGCGCAAAGCCGTTTACAAAACTATGAATCTTCCCTGACCACTTACGCCGCACTGCTGCAAAAATTGCATATTCCGACGATGCCCAGTTACGAAGTCAGCAAATCGGAACTCGATGGCACGCCCGTCGTGGAAGTCACCACTGATATGACCAACGTATTCAACAGTATGCAGCAGCAAAATCCCGCCGCGCCCCAAGCCAATGCGTTTGTGAAGTCGCTCTTCGGCAGCGAGGGAAAGTTGATAACTTATATGACCGCGGCCGATCCGACTACCGTGGTAATGGCCTGGGGAGAACCAGAAAATTTGAAAACCGTTCTCGAAGCGGTCAAATCGCCCGATACCTCGCTCGGCGCCGATGTCAATGTAAAAACTACCGTCGCCCTGTTGCCCAAAAACGCCCAATGGCGGGCCTTCGTTAGCCCCTCGGGCTATCTGGAATTTACGGCACACATGATGCAAACCATGATGCCGCAAATGCCCTTTCAGTTGCCGCCGTTTCCCAGCACGCCGGATATCGGCTTTTCCGCACAAATGGATTCGCAAAACATCGACTTAGAAATGCTTGTGCCCGCGGCGGTTTTGCAGGGCATCGGAACCTATACGCAACAATTGCAGCATCACGGCCCGTAAACCAGCGCGACATTCTCCCATCTAGCCCGTTGTCTGGCGCCAGTGGTAAGCTGCAGCCTTCACTGCTGCTGCGATTCTTGCTGGGCTAATTGCTGGTGCCAGAAATCGAATTGCGGATCGCCTGCCCGGAACGTGAACACGGCATCGGGCAGCGGAGCCGCTCCGCGGTGGCGAGAAGGAACGCGCACCAACACCGCGCCGTCGGAGCGGCGCTGCAGAATGCACGAATCAGGTAGCGGCGATTGTTGAGCGTCGGCAAGCATGCCGTGATTGGGCAAACGGTTGGGTGGGTAAAACGGAAGCGACAATCCACTTCCGACAGGTGGGATTCGACTGGCGGGCAAGGGGCGATATTGTTGTCGAGGAACCGAATCAATTCTAGGCCAGATTTCTCGACGATTTTCACAATCTTAATGGCTTCCTGCCGTTCAACCGTACTAGCATCCGACCAATGCCGCCGATTCCAGCATCAGCAACCTGCGCTTCAGCGCAATCCCCTGCGGGGCGGAAAACCCAACGAGCCGGCCGGTGCTGCCAATCACCCGATGACACGGCACCACCAGCGGAGTGCGATTTTGCGACATCACTCGCCCCACGGCTCGAGCAGCGGCGGGCCTTCCAGCCGTAGCCGCTAATTCGCCGTAAGTGCGGGTTTCACCCCACGGGATACGGCGGCAAGCTGCCGTCACTTTGCGCGAAAACGGTGTGAGATGAGTCAAATCTACATCCACATCGGTAAATAAATCGGGCTCGCCCTCTAAGGCAGCAACCAAACGCTGGGCCAGACTCCGATTCCACGCCGAACATCGAGCACCAGCCACTATTTTGCCCTCCAAAGCCGCTAAGGCGCCGTCTGCATTTCGATGGCCAAACGTCAGGGCCCGCAATTGGTGTCCGCGGCCCAACATAGCGCACCAGCCCAAAGGCGTGCGAAAAGTAGTGAGTTCGTCATGCATGGTATATCCCTCCCTGTCCGATGAATGGCGATGCGATTTTAGCTTCGATATTTGCCACAGAACCGAGCATTGAATGAACACCTGGACAGTATAGCGGCGGTCGGCGGCCTGTAAAGCCGCCGGATCGGAAAGCAGAAGATTTTTGGCGGCGGCGCAACCCCCGGCGTCCGGCAGCGATCAGAACGCCTTTGACAGCGTCCGGCGGTACAATTTATACTGAACGCTGCAATCTGATACTGATTTACCGCTAAGTAATACAGACCGCCATCGAGTTCTCGACCACCGCCGCTCCTCGCCCATGGAAGTTCTCATCTCGTGCATCCAGGAGCAACTTCGCGATGACTAAATACGCTGCTTTGGCCGATGATTTCTACATCAACATGAATCTCAGCACGGAGATGGAGCTCCCTCAGCAGCGCGAAACGGTGCTCCATTATTTCGAGCGGATTCAAAAAAAATATCCCACCATGCGGAAGTTTTATTGCCGCGATAAGCGCGATTTTGTCCTGGAGGAAGACAAGGACCGCTCCCAATATCGCTGGGCCACCGTGGAACCGCGACGGCTGTGCTCCGGCCAGGTAAATCCGGCCTCCGTGGAAGAGGCGCTGGAGCAACATCGGCTGGTACTGGAGATGGCGCCCTTCATGCTGTCGGTCAGTCCCCTGGATTGCGAGGCGCTGGACCTATTGTTTGGCTTCGATTTCACTTACCGGGGCAACCACAACCAGTTGGTGGCGGAAGCCCTGGGGGTCTGTCCAGCCATGGAACGGCTGCAGGAACTCCCCGGCGGGAGCGTGATTAATTTCGAACCCTCGCTAACATTGTCCTTGGATGAAGGATGCCGCACCCAAGTGCGCGTTAGCGTGGAAAACCGCACCAATGCTTTTCAAATTCGCACCGGCGAATATCCTGAGGAACAACTCAGCGTTTACGTCACCGCCCGGCAGTACGGCAGCTTGGAGCCGGACCTGACGTTTGTGCAAGTGGTCGATAACTTGGCCCGCGTCTGCCAGGATGTGGTCGATCAGTACGTGGTCGAAAGCGTGCTGCGTCCGTTGCAACGGACGATCGCCCTCCGTTGAACAAGTTGGTGAATTCGTGCGCCCCGGGTGTGTGGGGGCCGGCGAATGGATCAAATAATCACCAACCCCCTCATTTGGTACGTTTTAATTTTGCCGCAGCCGGCGCGCAATTATATCGATTGTGCAACCTCTATTGCCGGACGGTTTCGCACCGGATGTTTTCCGTCCATTTCCCCCGCATCCCGTAAGTAGCAACCACGGCCTGACGCCCGCCAGCAAGCTACGTTGTATGTGGGGGACGTGCGCCACCAGCCGACCGAAAATTGAGACGTGCTCTTCGGTCACTTCCAGCTGTCATGGGCCGTCCCAGCGCAATCGAGGGAGGAAATTCCAATGCGTATTCGCAAACGATTATTTGTGGACCGCAAAGTGCAAGGCGCGCTGATGTTGCGCGCCGTCGAGTACTGGTTTTGTTGCGTGCTGACCATCGCCTTGGCGCTGTTGGCCTGGAGCCTGCTCACCGGACCGGACCAGCCGTTGTATCAATTCTTCCTCGATGCGTGGCGGTTTTTCTTGCCCACTGCGGTCGTCTCCTTGCTGATTTTGCCGCTGCTGGTTTACGACATTATGAAACTGAGCAACAGGTTCACCGGCCCCGTCTATCGTTTACGGCGTGAACTGCGGCGGCTGGCGGCGGGTGAAAACGTATCCCTCCTCCGCTTCCGTGACGAAGATTACTGGTTCGAACTGGCCGATGAATTCAACGCCGTCGCCCAGCGCATGGAAATGTTCGCCGAAAGGACCGAAACTGGACGCACCCCCGCAGACCACAGCAATCGCGCCGGCGCCCACGATAATTTGTACGTCTCACAACTGGGGGCCGACCAGCGCGCCGATGTCAGCCTGTTGCCGGACGAATCGAGCGATTCGTTGCAGGATGAGTTTCCCTTGCGCGATCGGTTGCGCGAACTCCCCCGATCCGATCCGAAGCACGCCCAATTCTGATGCAGGCTCGTCGCCCAATCGGGAAGTGTTGTGGCGGCCGGGCAGCAGGTCTCTCTCACCGCAAACCGTTGGATGCCCGGGATCAAGCGCCGCTGTTGGTTCCGCAGGCGCTCGATAGGCCGAACCCCGGAATGGTGCTGCTGAATACCCTTTTCAGTCGCCGCCGCTGCAGACGGCAATCGTGCCTCACCGACGCCGGCCCCCACGGCCTCGGCCACCACGGCCGTGCCCGCCCCGCGGGCCCCGCGAGTTGTGCGACCCGTGATGCGATCCGTGGCTCGGCGCATGGGAGCGGGTTTGCAAGTTCCCCTCGATAATCATGCCGATTGCCTCTTTCCAGGTGACGATGTCGCGCACCGAAGTTTTTCCGACGTGATTTTCATCCCCATCGGAAAGGCCTTCCTCGTCGTGGTCGTCCATTTCATCCCCACCGCCGGCCGGCTCCCGTGAAAGCTCTTCGTCGGGATGAACAGATTCGGCGTCGTGCGGCCCCTCATGTAGGTTGTCGACGGAAGCGAAATCACCCCCAGGCATCTCAATGTCGGCGGTTAATTCTTCCTCAGACACCAATTCCAGAAACGGAAGATCGTGGTCCTCCGGCCGTTCGGAATCTCCTGCCGCACTGCGTGGACGTTGTTCGTCACGGTCGCGCCCACCGCGCCCTCGTCGACGGCGGCGACGACGCCTTTGCGACTGCTCGTCCCGGGTATGCTGCAGATTTGCATCGCCTGATTCACCGGCCGGCGATGCAGGGCCCTCCGTAGCTTCTTGATCAAGCGGACGATCGGCATGCGGCTCACGCTCGTGATAACCTCGATCATCGTACGGCTCGCGGCCAGGGTATTGCCCGCCCGTCCGATTCCCACCTCCTTCACTCCTTCGATGACCGCTCGCTCGGCCGCCGCTTCGATCGCCACTCGCTCGATCACTACCGCCACGATCGCCACCTCGATCTCGACCGCCGCGGCCCCGACCTCCACGGCCCCGACGACGCTTGCTTGGACGGAAACTGCGCTCTTCGTCCCCTTGTGGACGTTCTCGAGAACTGCTGCCCTCGGTTGGCTCGTCATAGTAAACGGGCTTAGTATCGTCGAAATCTTTGCGCACCTGTTGTTCGTCGGCCTCGTCACGCCAGTGTTCTCGTGCGGCAGGCCGGTTGACCTGTTCTTCGTCGTAATCCTCGCCATACGATTCTTTCTCGCGGCGACCTTGGTCACGTTCTGCTTGCGGCGGCAAAGCACTAGGCGGCGGGAAACCAAGTAATTCCGCTACGGGGTCATGCGGCGTCGTTTCCGATTCCGGCGGCGCTTCGACACCCAACTCTCCGGCCAAAGCATTCCAATCGGGTTTCATTTTTTTCGGCGGCGCTGCTTGGTGGGCGGAAGTCGACGCTGCCCGCTGTGGCGGCGCCTTCGCCGGACTGGACGCCGGCGGAGGAGCGGCGCTTTCGTCGCCGGGCTGAACTCCCAGTTCGTCGGCTAACGACCGCCAGGGATCGTTCGGATTGTCGCTCATAGAGGTTCCTGTAGTGCAATCTGCCGCTGAAGCTTCCCAAAAAAGCATGGGAGCCGCGGCCTTGTATTTTGAATGGGTTATGGTGGTGGCGAGGCATTGTTGCCTGCACATGTCAGTATAAGGCCAGTGCCGCAAGCTGGGAAGATGGGCTGCCCGCCGCTGGCACGCACTTCGCGATTGGAATCGCTGGAATGCTCGGCAATCTCGCTAAGTGGATGGCGCAATTGTTCGATTGGACAAAATCGACGTACAATTGCATGCCATTCTTGATCGCCTCCGAACACTCACCACCTACTTCACTGCTGGCCACCGAACTCCGATCGCTGACCTCTCCGGGCACTGCATGAATCATCAATCCACTCGAACCGCCGCTGCAACTGCCGCTCACCCGAAATGCGTGGAAGAAGTGGAGGTCCGCGGACACATTATCGACAGCCTGCTGCTGCCAAAAATTTTGGACGTCATTATGGCCGGCGGCGGCGCTTTCCAGATCAAAAATATCGTCATCGGCCAAAGCCGCACCGATGCCAGCTACGCACTGTTGGAAGTGCAAGCGCCGAACGCGGATACCCTCTCGCAAATTCTGGGGCAAATCGCCGATCACGGAGCAGTCCCCACCGCGCTCCACGATGCCCGGCTGGAGCCGGCCGATATCGATGGTGCATTCCCCGAGGGCTTTTACAGCACCACCAATCAACGGACCGAAGTCCGCCTGGGCGGACACTGGATTCCCGTAGCCGATCAAGAAATGGACTGCGGCATTGTGATCGAACCGGCCGCTGCATTATCTTCTGCGCCGGCTCGCGCCGCATCTTCAACAGCAGCGAGAAAAATAGCCACCGCCCGCTGCATCGCCATGACCGATGTCCGCCGCGAAATGTCGCTGGTCGTGGGCCACGCCGGCGTGCGCGTGTTTCCCGAAGAGCGAAAATTGGAGCGGCATTCGTTCGAATTCATGAACAGCGCCGTCTCTACAGAAAAGCCCAAAGGCGTCGCCATTCGGCAAATCGCCCAGGAAATGTTCCACACCCGACAAACCGGCGGCAAATCGCTGCTCGTGGGCGGCCCGGCCATCATTCACACCGGCAGTGGGCCCTATGTGTGCGAGCTAATTCGCCGCGGCTACATTCACAAACTGTTCGCCGGCAACGCGCTGGCCACGCACGACATCGAGCAATCGCTGTTCGGCACCAGCCTGGGCGTCCATCTGGAACGGGGCGACTTGGCCGAAGCCGGGCACGAGCATCATTTGCGCGCCATCAACCGCATCCGCCGCGCCGGCGGCATCCGCCAAGCGGTGGAGCAGGGGGTCTTGCGCACCGGCATTATGTATGAGTGCGTGAAGCACGGCGTTGATTTTCTTCTCGCCGGCAGCATCCGCGACGACGGCCCGCTCCCCGAAGTCATTACCGATTCACTGGAAGCGCAGCGGCAAATGCGGGAAAAAATCCGCGACCTTTCCTTCTGCCTGATGATTGCCACCACGTTGCACTCCGTGGCCGTGGGCAATTTGCTGCCGGCCTGGGTGAAAGTCGTCTGCGTCGACATCAATCCCTCGACGGTCATCAAACTTAGCGACCGCGGCTCGTTCCAAACCGTCGGCCTCGTCACCGATGTCGAACCCTTTCTCCGCGCCCTGGTGGAAGATTTGGAAATCATGGAAAAATCGACGTCGTGAATGACATTCCCTAACTCTCGCTTGGAACCACACGCTCCGCCATTACCTCCATGCCTCGCATCCTCATGTGTCCGCCTGACTTCTATGGGATCGAGTACGAAATCAATCCCTGGATGAGCCGCCAACGGCAAAGCGACAAGCTGGCGGCTGTGGGGCAATGGGCGGCGCTTAAAAAATTGCTGGAGCAGGCCGGCGCCACCATCGAATTGCTCCCGCCGCAGTCCGGCTTGCCCGATTTGGTGTTCACCGCCAATGCGGCGCTCGTTTACCGCAACACCGCCGTCATGGCCCGCTTCCGTCATCCGGAACGCCAGGGCGAAGTGCCGTACGACGAAGCCTGGCTCCGCGAGCACGGCTTCGAAATCCGCCACGTCCCCGAAGATTTGCACTTCGAAGGGGCCGGCGACGCGCTGTTCTGCGGCGACACGCTCTTCGCCGGCTATCGCATTCGCAGCCATGCCCGCGGTCATCAACAAATTGGCCAGATGTTAAATTGCCGTGTGATTCCGCTCGAGCTGGTCGATCCGTACTACTATCATCTCGACACCTGTTTTTGCCCGCTTTCGCCAACGCAGGCAATTTATTTTTCCCCCGCCTTTGACGATTACGGCCGCGCCGCGTTGCAGGCCCACATTCCCGAACTCATCGAAGTGCAGCCCGACGAAGCACGCCGCTTCGCTTGCAATGCCGTCGTGGTCGGCCGCACGGTCACCACCAACACTGGTTGCCCGCAATTGCACGCCGCCCTGCGCGAGCGCGGCTTCACGCCGCAGGATACGCTGCTCGACGAATTTGTGAAAGCCGGCGGCAGCGCCAAATGCCTCACCTTGCGGCTCGATGGCGAAGAAGCGGCAGGCTGGAAAAAAATTGATGAATTTTGCTGACAAAATCAGGAAAATTGCCACGAAAATTGCGCACTTTTTGTTCTGAATGAAACAGTTCAACTTGCACGAAAGCAATTACCATGCTCTGATTTCATGATCGGATGCGATTGGCACAACTTGTTGAGAACGCAACTTGGAGGTGGACACGGTGGACATGGCGGGTGACAACAATTCCCACGTGAACAGACCGGACGGTGTGGTTATTTCACCTTCGCCTGGGTTGGATGTGCTCGCGGAATCGGTCCAGGCTCCCCCCCGCGTGGCCCCGCTGGATCGTCGAGTCATCTGGCTGTGCGCTGTCGCCGTCGGCATCGGCGTGGCCGGTGCGGTCATTGCGAAAGTGCTCATCCACCTGATCGATTTCATCACCAACCTGGCCTTCTACGGCCGCTTCTCGCTCGACGCCGTCGACGCTTGGGACAATCACCTGGGACTGTTTGTCATTTTTATCCCCGTGATCGGCGGTTTAATCATCGGGCTGATGGCTCGTTACGGGTCCAAAGCGATACAGGGCCACGGCATTCCCGAAGCCATCGAAACGGTGCTCACCAACCGCAGCCGCATTCCCGCGCGGGTGACTTTGCTAAAACCAATGTCGGCCGCCATTTCGATGGGTACCGGCGGTCCGTTCGGAGCAGAAGGCCCCATTATCGCCACCGGCGGGGCGTTGGGATCATTGGTCGGACAGTTTTTCCGCACCACCCCAGCCGAACGCAAAACTTTGCTTGCCGCAGGGGCCGCTGCCGGCGTTTCGGCCATCTTCGGTTGCCCCGTCGCGGCCGTCATGTTGGCAATCGAGCTGCTGTTGTTCGAGTTTCGTCCGCGCTCCATTATTCCCGTGGCGCTGGCCAGCGTATCGGCTGCCGGCATGCGCGCGATTTTAATTACCACCCATACGGCCTTCTCCATGCCCGACGTTGACGAGCCACACTTACGGGCGATGATGTTTTATGTGGCGCTAGGCGCATTGATGGGCGTGGTTGCCGCCGGAGTCACGCGCGGTGTATATGCCATCGAAAGGGCCTTCGAACGCCTCCCCATTCACTGGATGTGGTGTCCGGCCATTGGCGCCGTGGCTGTCGGCGTCATCGGTTTTTTTGTGCCGCACACGCTCGGAGTCGGCTACAGCAACATTTCAAATCTCATCTCCGATAAATGGGCCCTCAATACCGTCGCCATTTTGTGCGTCATGAAACTGATTTCCTGGACCATTTCCGTCGGCAGCGGCACTTCCGGCGGAACGCTAGCGCCGTTGTTCACCATCGGCGCCGGGCTTGGGCAGTTAGTGGGCGCGCTGGCCGCGTGGATCATGCCCTCCGCGGGGGTCGATCTGCGAATTGCCGCCGTCGTCGGCATGGCTTCGCTGTTTGCCGGCGCCGCACGGGCTCTCTTAACTTCCACCGTCATGGCTTTTGAAACCACGCTGCAGCCGTTCAGCCTGGTGCCGCTGTTAGGCGGCTGCGCCGCCAGCTACTTGGTGGCCTCGCTCTTGACCAAGCACTCGTTGATGACCGAAAAAGTTACCCGCCGCGGTGTGGCCGCTCCCTCCGAATTCACCCCCGATTTGCTCCAACAAGTCCTGGTGCGTGACGTGGCCGCGAAAAAAGTCATCGCGCTGCGGGACACCCAAACCGTCAAAGAAGTTCGGGCTTGGATGGCCGCCGATGGCCCCGACTCCAAGCATCAAGGCTTTCCCATTGTCGAATCCGGCGGAGTGCTGTTGGGCGTGTTGACCCGGCGTGATATTTTGGAATCACAATCGCCCGACAGTAACACGCTCAAAGACATTCTCACCCGGCTCCCCAAATTTGTGTACGAAGATACCACTGTCCGCCAGGCCGCCGATCACATGGCGCGGCACAACATTGGCCGCCTGCCGGTGCTGAATCACGAAAAACCGCCGAAAATCGTCGGCATGCTGACTCGCAGTGATATTCTTTCCGTCTACCGCCGCGAGTTGGACGAAAGCGCCCGTGAAGCCCCCACGCTCAAAGTCCCCCGCCTCGGCCGCCGCAAATCCAAGCGAAAAACCTGACTCCTGCGACGCCAATCTTCTGCCTTCTTCCGCCCCCTTTCTGCCTTCTGCTTTCTGCTTTCTGCCTTCCACCCGCCGCTCACTTCCCTTCCGCCAGGCCCGGCACAGTGGCCAGCGTCGGCCCGCGCAGCAAATTATCATGCACCAGCAATTTCGCGCCGCTCACAAAATAATCGTGAAAATCGGCCACCACCAGGTTGTAGCATACGGCGTCCTCGCTCGGCTCGGCACTGTCGATCTGCGCCATGCCCTGCGCCGTGTGCAACCACTGGCCCGCCTTCAATTCCTTGGCCATTTGCCAGCCAATGCCGTCCACCCAAAACGGATGCCCGCGCGTGGAGCGAATTTCCATCTCGCCCAATTTCGTTTCAATCACCGGGCTGGCCGGCCGAATGGTCGTGCCAATCACCGGCTTGTATGCCAACTCGCCGGTTTCGGTATTTTGCGCCAGTACCAACTCGCCGACTTTGATGTTTTCAATCTGCATCGGCCCGCTCATCGTCCACACCCCAGTCCCCGCAGGAAAACAGGAACAAGAATTGCTAAACCTAACTGGCGTAACATTAGGTTTTTGAGGCGGTTCGTAATATTCATTCTCGTCGACCAACCACCACTTCCACCAATCTGTCGGATTGTCACCCAAGTGCTGATCGGTGGTCGTCTGAAGCACGTTGGCAAGTACTGCGTTCAAATGGTCCATTTGCTCATTGCTCATCAATGGGATAAAACCATCACTAGTATAAAATGCTCGGTGACTAGGAACTACGTGTACCACAGGTGCTTGTGCGACTAAGACACCACTCCATATTGATGCCGGAGCGATATAGTTTTCCGATGGACCTTCCTGCTCTGCAAGTACTACGTAATTGGCACCGAGCGGATTACCGCTGCGCAAATTCGTCTCCACTCGAATCGGCGCCTGCATTGCACCCAATAGAATCGGCACATATGCGTACTCGGAACGCTTCCTCAGAGCATACGCTGCAGCGCGGGACACATCCTCATAAGGCGAAAATACCGCAAACCGCACTAGCGATTCGGTCGCCGCTTGTTGCGGCATCGCCGCCAGGCAATCAATCACCGCCTTGCCAATTTCCGGGCTGCTATTATTGGCGAACGTTCCCTCCAAGCTCGGAATCGATACCGGGTCCCGCACGGCCCGAATTTGCTTCGCCACGTCATCCACGCTCTTCGGCTTGTCGCGCAATTGTTGCTGCCACGCCGCCGCCTGTTGTTTCCACTGCTTCGATTCCGCAAACGACTGGCGAACTTGGGCTTTAATTTGATCGAGTTGCGCCGCCGACACCAATGCGTTTCGGAAACACACCAACCCCAGCTTCGCAATCGCTTCCTCATTATTCGGTTGCAACTGCAGCGCGAACATCAAGTGCGCACGTTGCTGTTCTTTCAACCCCGCCTTTTCGCACCACGCGGCCAGCGCCAGTTGATCGTCCACCGTTTGGCCCGCCTGATCGCGCCGCTGGCGATATTCGTCCAGCTTGGCCGAATGCGCATCGTGCTTGGCCGCATCGTCGACCGAAACCCACGCATTGTCCGATTTCAGCTCGCCGCTCTGCCAGTGCGCCGGCGCATAATCGGGCGCAATCGCCAGCGCCTGTTTCAATAGCGCGTCGCGCTCCGCCGGCTTGCCCGCTGCTTCCGCTTGCAGCGCCTGCTCGACCAACTTCGCCGCCTGATCGGCTTTTGCATTCGCCGCCGGCGGCTGCGCCGCTGGAGCTTCGGCGAAAGCAATTGCCGCCCCTAACAGAAGCGCCGTCAATGGCGCCAGAAAACTAACCGTTCGAGCGTGGCCCTGGAATGTGGTCCGCATGGTTGCCTCTCTGCCGGAGACCGGCGTTACGCAATGCGGCGAAGAAAAGTTGCCTGCGTGATTCCTCTGTTCAAAACATAATCGTCCCCAACCGCCCAAAGTTTACCAAATGGGGGGCGGATTGTCATCTAAATTTTTGGCAAACGAAATAGTCCCAGAAAAATCAACCATCATTCCATGCGACGCGACAAGTCTGCGGCCTGCACTCAGATCGTTGTGGAAAAACCGAGAAAACGGTCGAAAACCGCCGGAAACGAAGGCAAAAACGGTGAAAAACCGCGGCACAACATTTTTTCTATAAAAATGATTCGCCGAATTTCGAATTGCCAAAGAACGGTTACGACTGCTGGCTAAAGCTAAACCGTTGCATTTGATGCCGCTTTGCGCCGAAAAATCGTGTACCCATACGCTTGTACAGTATACGACCACTGGACGCATCACGCAAGCCAAAATTGAGCCAGCGATCCGGCGACACCATCGCCACTTCAGCTGACCACTAGACACCGGACCAGCAACCCTCAATACCGAAAGTGTTTGATCTTTTCGCCGCTGGTGCCGATTTCGGTCATTGCTTCAATGCCCAAGTTGAGATGGATGTCGGACCAGTTTTCGGTCACGACGCGGTCCGATTCCTCGGTTTTAATTCCCTCCGGGGTAAAGGGTGTGTCGGAAACCAACAACAGCGCCCCCCGGGCAATTTCGTTATGATGGCCGACGATGAAAATGGTGGCCGTTTCCATGTCGATGCCGATGCAGGTCATCCGTTTCAGGCGGGCCAGAAAGTCGGTGTCGTGTTCCCACAGCCGGCGGTTGGTGGTGTAGATGACGCCGGTGCGGTATTCCATTCCGCGGGCCACGATTTTTTCTGAAATAAATTTATGCAGCTTGAACGAGGGGAGGGCGGGCACTTCGGGCGGAAAGTAATCGTCGCTGGTGCCGTCGCCCCGGATGGCGGCAATCGGCAAAATGAAATGGCCGATTTCCGTGGAAGTTTTCAGCCCGCCGCACTTGCCCAAAAATAGCACGCCTTTGGGATGCCTGGCCGACAGTAAATCCATGATCGTGGCCGCGTTGGCCGAACCAATGCCGAAATTGATGATGGACAGGCCGGCGGAATTGGTGGCCGCCTGCATGGGTCGACCCTCGCCGCAAATATCGCAGTGGAATTTTTCGGCGAAGTGGCTGACGTAATAATGAAAGTTCGTCAGCAGGACGTAGTCGCCAAATTGCTCCAGCGGCATGCCCGTATAGCGCGGGAGCCAATTTTTGGCGATTTCAAGTCGATCTTTCATGGGCGGGCGCCGAAACCGAACAATTCAACGAAACCATCGCAAAGCAAAAACCATGGAGTGAATGCCGTTGAGGATTCAGTTTTCAGGATGCAAAAGCGCCGCCAGGTCGATCGTTTTGAGCGGTTGCGCGGACGACGGGGCAGGACCGAACGAAACGTGGGCCAAAAACGACGCGGGCTCAAAAATCATCGTTTGAATGGTGAACTGCTCTTGATTGGCGGAATTGAGTAGGCGCGCCACGTCGGACACGCCCAATTTGTCCAGCTCTTGGCCGTGCTGCAGTTGGTCGTACCGGCGGCATTGCGTATCGACGGCCAATTCCGGCGTGCGGAAATGATTGGTGCAAGGGCACAGACCGTGGTCGTCGTCACGGCGAGCCACCGTCTTGGGCGTGATTTCCAGCACCGCCGATTGCGTCCGATCGCACAGGGCGAGGTTGCACATCATCATCCGGTTTTGCCCGCGGAGTAGTTTTTCGGCCTCGTCGATGGTGCTGCATTCTTCCAGCAACCGGCGGAAACACATGGCCACCGGCGTGCCCGACAAATTCACTCGCGGCGCGTGATCGGCGGAATAGTTCACTTCCAACTGGGCTAAGCACAGCCCGGCATCGTTCATGCCGGAAAACACGCCCACCACGCCGGGAAACGAAATCGACACAAAGGCGTGCTTCCCCTGCGGGCGAATGACTTCAATCAAACTATATTTGTCCAGAAAACCGAACGTGGGAAAATCCAGATTGCGACCGAAAATGGGCTGGCCTGTGGCCGAACGCTGTGGCTCCACCGCCAACGAAGAGCAGGCCGGAAAGTGAGAAACTTCGTACACTACGTTGGCAAAGGCCAGCGTGTCGAAATCGACGCCTGCGGCTTGCACGAGCGATTGCATTTCGCGCCGCTGGCTTTCAGGAAACGACGGCGTCAGCAAGCGGCTGGTCTTCACCAACAAATCAGGAGCGGAACGAAACCCAAACCCGTGTGCGATTTCTTCTTTCTTGCCCAACAGCGACGTGAGCGGCGCTTTCAAAAGCGTGCCCAGCTGTTGGCCGATTTCGTCGGGAGTGCCGATGGCGGTAACCATCGGCAGACCGTCCACAAATTTCAGTTCGGCCGTGCCGCATTTACCGGGCGTATAGGGAGACTTGTCCGCAGCACAAGCGGAAGAATTTGCAATGCACAAGCCGGCAACCAAAGTTACCGCAAGCAACAGCGCACATCGAAGACATCTGAACGGTAACAAACCGGTGCGGCCGACAGCGGCGCAACGTCGGGGCGCCAAGGGGTGCATCGTGCGGACGGACATGAAGGGTGCTCCAGAGAAATACCGGCCCGACAGGGTATTACCGATATTCTAACGCCAAAGAGCCAAAGGAACAGCGGCGGTTTTGCCGCAGAGATTGATCTCTTGGCTTCGCCAGCACCGTCGGCGCCGATTATTGCGAAAAAGAGGTCGCTTAGTGCGAAATCGTGATCAAGCTGCCGTTATTGGCCACGTTAAACAGCGGTCGGTATGGACTGTAGCATTGGGCAGTGCCGCCCAGATACCACACCAGGGAAAATCCCACATTCCAAGATTCCTCGGAAAACCCGCCATTGCCGGCTCCAGCACTGGGAATGAAGTAATTGAATCCGCCATCCAGCGCCCAGCGCTTAGCCAGGGGCGCTTCAAAATCGGCGCCGAACATGCCGCCGGAGGTGGAACTCCGGTTGCCACCGGTAAAACCGCCCCAGAAACGGACATCGCCGCCGGAGCAAAACTGCCGGCGATAATAGAAGTTGTACTGATCAAGCGTCTGAAAACCTAAATCGCTGCTTACGTTTGCGGCAAACCAAAAGCCGATTTCGTTGCAACGATTCCATTGCCAGCCCAGTTGGCCGCGCAGCTGGCAAATATCGAAGCTATTGCCGAAGAAATCGTCGTGCAGCCAGTCGAATACGATGCCATCATCCCAGCCCTGGTCGCACCACGGACGATGAAACACCCCCGCGGTGAGAAACGATTGCTGTCGGGAACCGTCGATGTTTTCGAACTCGCTTTGCGTGGCTTCGTAGCCGACTTGTCCGTTGATGCCCAAATCAGGCAACAGGGGCAAACCCCAATTGACGCCTTCCTGAAAGCCGAAGCTGGAAATGAGCCCGCCATCGGCGATGTTTTTGAAATCTTGCACGCCGGCAAAAACCGTAAGGTCTTCTCCCCACCACCAATCGTTGTGGCAGCCGTTCACTTCGCCAGCCAGCCAATCGAAGGGCGCCAAAATCCAAGGTCGACCGTAGGGCGCATGTTCGCAGCAGGAGCCGCAATTGTCGCAATCGCAGCAGCCGCCACCGGAGCCACAGCCGCAATTTCCAGAGTTGCAGCAACCTCCGCCGCAGGTTGAACCAAGCCACGAACTACTGTTGCCACATCCGCCACAACCACATCCGCCGCAAGCATTGCAACTGTTGCAATATGGATTTGTGAAACCGTCGGGACTGTGGTCCATCATGGGACCGGCATCCATCGGCGATTCTGGATCCATGGTCATTGATTCCGTTCCCGGCGCCAATCCAAGACTGATCATTTCGCCCGATTCAGCCATCGGCGGCCCCGACTGCATCATCGGGCTACCCGGCGCGCCGCCGTACATCACGTGGCTGCCGGCTCGGGGTTGTTGTCCCGGACCGATTGTTTCGACCGGCACGGCAGCATCGAGATAAACCGCGTTGGGCGTAACCATGGGCTGATGCACCATGCTTGGCATGTTCGATGTGGATCGCAGTTTGGGCGCCGAACCGGGCAAGGACATCGGACCCGATACCACGGCACCCGGGGTTGCCGGGCTGTACGTGCCACTGCCGTAGGAATTATTGCTCGACATCACACTGCTGGGCGGCGTCGCTTGCAGGCTTGCCTGCATGTTCCGAGAAGGCAACGGCGGCGTGGGGGCCACATAGCGCGGCGTGCCAGTCGCTGATGCGTACTTGGGCGGTGTGTTTGCTGTTTGTTGATATCTATTCTGAACACTGTCCGATGGCTGATACTCCTGAGACTTGGCCGAGGTGTTATTGTTCGACGGCTGATGGTCGGGCGGAATGCTGCCGGCTCTTTGATAGCCGGGAGCGAAGTTATTCGTCTGCATTCGTTGGGCCGACTGCATGTTAGCCTGGGAATTGTTTTTCAGTGTGTTGTTAGACGCTGTGCCGCTCTGTTGAGAGCGCTGGGACTGCGATCCAAAGGCGCCGACGTTTCCCGACGGATTACCTCGGGGCGGTTGCTGATAACCGGGCACCGAGCCCCCGGCCCCATTTTGATCACTCTGAAAGCTCTGACCGTTGGACTGATAACCAGTCTGCACCGCAACATTGTTGCTCGAAGGCGATTTTGCGGGGTGCGACTGGTTGTAACCGTTGTTGTAATTTGGGGCAGTATTCTTCGTCGGTAAAGCCGCCGAACTCGATATCCGACTGCGTGGATCGGCAGAAGTTCCATCACTGGATGCCTGGTTGCGATAATTCGATCCTGCCCGCGGATTCACGTCATGGGTTGTTTGCACGGATTTAAGTCGTTGCGAATTCGCTGGACTATAGTCGGGAGAATTGGCGTCGCTATCGTCGGCGGAAGAAGAGTTAGGGAAGACAGACTGATTGGAATTGTTCTGGGCGCAAATTTGGCGCGCTGGCACTAGAAGAGCCACAACGCAACTCAAAATCGCCAAGTTTCCAAATGTACGAACTGCGGTACTCATATCACATACCTTAAATGCGTAAACTACCCAAACTATTCCTGTTAAGAGACATAGCAGGCGTCTTATCGGTGTTTGTCTAAGCAAAACTTCCGGAAAAGTTTTCCCGACCGGAAGAATTTAACTGTTGCGTCAAACGGCAAAGACGAGGCGATTTTATGATTTGGCGTAAACCCAGCGCAGCTAGCCGAAAGCACGGCGAAAATGGACGAGTCCCCAGGAGCGACTCGAGACGACAGACTGGGCACGATTCACGTCGCCAGGGCCTGATCAAGATCGTCGCGCAAGTCTTCGAACGCTTCCAAACCGACGGAAACACGCACCAGTCCATCGGAAATGCCGTGCGCTTTGCGATCAGCGGCATCGTAACTGGCGTGCGACATGGAAGCCGGCTGTTCGATCAGCGATTCGACAGCCCCCAAACTCACGGCCAGCTGAAACAACTTCGTCGATTCGGCCACACGCTTGGCGGCGGCGAAATTGTCGCCCAGGTCAAAGCTGAGCATGGCCCCATATCCCCCGCGCATTTGGCGCTGTGCGATGCCGTGCCCCAAATTGCTGGGCAGCCCCGGATACAACACACGTTTCACTTTCGGATGCCGGCTAAGCCACTCGGCGAGTTGTTGTGCGGTGCGACTTTGTTCGCGCACCCGCAATTCCAGCGTTTTCAATCCGCGAGAGCAAAGAAACGCCTCCCACGTTCCCATCACCGCACCGGTGGCATTTTGAATAAAGTATAGCCGGTCGAACAGCTCTTTCTCCCGGACCACCAGAGCACCGCCCAACAAATCGCTGTGGCCGCCAACGTATTTGGTGGCGGAATGCATGACGATATGGGCGCCCAATTCCAGCGGTCGGGTGAGGACCGGGGTGGCGAACGTATTGTCAACTCCCAAAAGCAGGCCGCGTCGATTGGCAATTTCGGAGCAAGCGGCGATGTCGGTGATGGAAAGCAGCGGGTTGCCGGGACTCTCGATCCACAACAGTTTGGTGTTCGGTGTCAGGGCCGCTTCCAGGGCTTTCAAATTCGTCGTGTTGACCAGCGACACGGAAATGCCGGCCCGGTTGACAATTTTATGCAATAGACGATACGTGCCACCGTAAATATCTGAACCCGCGACAATATGATCGCCGGCGGAAAGGAGCATAGTCACGCAGTGCGTTGCCGCCATCCCGGATGAAAAAGCCAAGGCGCCAGTACCGCCTTCTAAATCGGCTAGCGTGGTTTCTAAGGCTTTGCGAGTTGGATTGCCACTGCGGGTATAATCGAACTGCCCCCAGACACCGGCCCCCGGCTGCACAAAGGTGGACGAAACATGAATCGGCGGCACGACGGCGCCGGTATGTGGGTCCGGCTGGTTACCGATATGGATCGCACGGGTGCGGAAGTGCATGGTTCATCTTTCCAGCGCTTGCTTCAAATCGGCGACCAAATCTTCCGGGTTTTCGATGCCGCAGGCCACGCGGATCATATTATCAGGAATGCCAAATTGCCGGCGTTCTTCCGGGGTGCATTCGAAGTAGCTCATCACCAGCGGCTGCTCAATGAGCGATTCCACACCGCCCAGGCTGGGAGCGATGCGCGGAATTTTCACGCTATCGACGATGCGGGCAGTCTGTTGCCAATCGGCATCGCGCACCAAAAACGTCACCAAGCCGCCGAAGCCGCGCATGGTTCGTTGGGCCACCTCATAATATGGGTGCGAAGGCAGGCCGGGGTAAAAAACTTTTTCGATTCGCGGGTGGGCAGCCAAAAACTGCGCCACGGCCAGCCCGTTTTCATTATGCCGCTGCATGCGCAGCTCGAACGTTTTAAGTCCACGCTCCAACAAATAGACGTTATGCGGCGAATTGACGGCTCCGGTAATGCCGCGTAACTTGCGGACCGGTTCCAGTTTTTCGGCAGTGCCAACCAGCGCGCCGGCAAGTAAGTCGTTGTGGCCACCCAGATATTTTGTGGCGGAATGCAGTACGTAATCGATGCCCGCAACCAACGGCCGGATATTAAAGGGGGTGCCCAACGTGGCATCGATCAGCGTTTCCACGTTGTGGCGACTACCCAACTCGGCAAAACGATCCAAATCGACCACGCTCAGGTGCGGGTTCGTGGGGGATTCGCTGATCAATAATTTGGTGTGCGGCGTGATGGCGGCTTCCATCGCCGCATAATTGCAGGCAGGGACCTGGCGTGTGGTGACTCCGAAGCGGGACAGATGTTTGCTGCAAAATTCGCGACTGCGATGGTAGCATTCGTCAAAAAAAACCACTTCATCGCCGGAGTTGAGCTTGGTCAACAGCAGCGCCACCAGCGCCGACATGCCGCTGGAAAACAGCAGCGCCGATTCGCCTCCTTCCAGAGCAGCCAATTTGCGCTCCACGACGCGCTCGCTGGGATTGCCATAGCGACCGTATTCCTCGCGGGGTTGTTTTTGCTCGATGTAATTGATGACCGATTGCGTGTCGGCGAAGGTATACGTTGAAGCGACAAAAATTGGATCGGTAATCGAGTGAGCCACCTTTTGCCGATCTTCGCCGGCGTGGACCGCCAAAGTTGAAGAACCGGGCGAGGCGTCCGCGGGATTCGGTTCGGAATGAGCATTTGCAGCGGCCGGCTTCGCCGCCGGTGCGCCGTTTTTTCGGTGGTTGGGCGGGGCAGGATTGCCCGGCTTGGCCTTGGGCAAGTTTTCGGTCAGATGACTTTTGGCGTGTGGCTTGGCACTCATTTTTTTTCGCTGCGACAAACGCGCGCTCCCGTACGAAAGTGGAAAAATAATCTCACACCGGGAAGCAGCTGGACGCATCAAACAAAAAAGCCGCTCTGGGCTCAACGGGCCAAGAGCGGCTTCAGGGTTTCTGATCAAGCTAAATCGCGGCAGCGGCTCCTATGAGCCAACTGAAAACCAACCACGCGATGGCACTTTAGCAGTTCTGAAGGCTGCAAGCGGCCGCAAATCCCGATATTCAAAACTATATCTTGATCGGATGCTGATAGCAAGCCAAGGTCGTCGCCTAATTTGAATCAAAACGATGCAGTGACCCCGGCGCGCCGGGGTCCTCAGCCGTTTTACTTCGAGAAAACTGCGGGCGTCTGGGGATCCCGACGCGCCGGGACCGCTCCAATTTTCAAAAGAGGCAACGACCCGAAAATAAGTCCTGCCTGTTGGCCTGACCCATCCAATCACAGCTAAAATGCAGCAACTCCTGACAACCCTTCAAAAACGCCCAGAGCGCCGCTATTTGGCATCGTTCATCGAAGTTTTATTGGCATTGGCGGCAGCCGCATTATTCTTGGCGTCCGCGGCAGCGGCCTTTTTAGCGGATTTGGCGCTGGCCGCATCATCAAGTTGCTTGTGTTGCGCGTCGGTCAGCAAGTTGCGGATGTCGGCATCGCGCTGGGTTTCCAGATCGGACAACTGCTTGCGCAGCGATTCGATCTTCGTCTCATACGAAGCTTCAACCTTGTAGATGGATTGCTTTTGCGCATCGGTGATCCCAAGCTTTCCCCACCCGCTGGGCAAACGACCTTTGGCTTTCGCGTCGTCGGTGGCGGAAGTGGAATCTGTCGCAGCAGCGGCAGCAGGAGCCGCGGTCGCAGTGGCCGGCGCATTAGCCGTCTGCTTCGCGTCAGTCGCTTTATTCGACTGATCGTCGGCTCCACGCAAAATGACTGGAAAAGTCAAAACTAAACACAACAAAGAACCTACACAGAATCTCCTTTTCATCGTGACACCCCGTTAGAATGGATAGACTCAATTTGTAAACTTGGTCATCCGTGAGTGGGAAATGCTAACGCCAGATGAGGGGTTTTGGCAAGCACCCCACGAAATAAAAAATTGGGAAAAGTCGCGGCCGGGGGTTCGGGCTGGCGAGATCGTGGAGCTGCAATCGTGTTCGAAACGCCGACTATGGAAGCCGTTCGAAAACAGGTCGTGTCCCAGTATGGCCTGGCTCCCGCTGACGTGCGCGTGGTGGTCGCACCGTATCGCATTTGTCCCTTGGGAGCCCACGTCGATCACCAGCTGGGGCGGGTGACGGCAATGACCATCGACCGGGCGGTAAATCTAGCCTTTGCCCCATCACAAAATCATGAAATCCGAATGACCAGCTTGTCGTTTCCCGGCGAAGTACGATTTCCGCTTGACCGTGTGCCGGGCAAACAGCCGGGCGACTGGGGCAATTATGTGCGAGGTGCTGTGAAGGCCCTTTCTGAGAAGCATGCATTGCGAAAGGGGATCGTGGGTGTTACGGCCGGCTCGCTTTCGGAAGGGGGATTAAGTTCTTCCGCCGCGTTTGGCGTGGCTTGCCTGATGGCGCTCGAAGCAGTGAACGGCCTGGGTGTTTCTCGGCACGACAATATTTTACTGGATCAAAAAATTGAGAACGAGTATCTCGGTCTGCGGAACGGGATTCTCGATCAGGCGGCGATTTTACTTTCGCGCCGCGGAAAACTAACGTGTATCGACTGCCGCACCCAGCAACACGAATTATTGGCATCGGCAAAGAATATGGCGCCCTTTGCCATTTTGCTGGCATTCTCCGGATTGACCAAATCGCTTGTAACTACGGACTACAATCGCCGAGTTGACGAGTGCGCTGCGGCGGCCCGGATACTCCTAGAAGCTTTAGGGCGCCCTAGAATGCCGCCTCAATTGGGGAATATTTCGCCCGAGGAATATGCCCAGCACAAACACCACTTGAGCGGTGCAGAAAGCCGACGAGCGGAGCATTTTTTCACCGAAATTGCTCGGGTGGCACAGGGCATCAAGGCCTGGCAGGCCGGCAACTTGGTGGAATTCGGCCGATTGATGACGCAATCGTGCGCCAGCTCCATCCACAATTACGAGTGTGGCGCGCCGCCGCTGGTTACACTCTACGAACTCCTGATTTCCACTCCGGGGGTATACGGCGCACGGTTCAGCGGAGCAGGCTTTCGCGGATGCTGCGTGGCGTTGGTCGACCGTACGACGGCCGAAGATATCGCGAGGCACGTGGAGCGTAAATACAAGGAGACGATTCCAGAATTAGCGCCGCATGCCGGCGTCCTGTTATGCCAATCGGACGACGGGGCGCGGATCGTGTGACAGAAAAAAAGTGTCACAAAAAGGGTTAGGCTGTCGCTGGAGCTATCGACTTCTTCTCATCCATATCGTCCCAGCCAGGGCACCGCGGCGGCGAAACCGGCGTCAAAATCCAACAGCGATTGAAGACTCTTGAATTGGAGGGGCCGCCGATCGAACCCGGCGCGCCATAGAGCGCTTGATAACTGATACGTAACCTGTGCAAAGCGCGGGTTGGGGTACACGCCGGCGAGCAGTTCTTCGCGACTTAATTTCCCGCGCCAACGCGCGAAAGTGCTGATCACTTGCGCGTAAGAATTGGCTCGCGGATCGACCTGCTGGTCGACGCCATTGATCAGCAGCCGCTTTTTTCCCTCCAGATATTCCGCTTCGATTTCGAATGGTTGACCATCGGCGATACCTCGCGCGACACGCCGTTTGGTCCAGGGGGCGTGGCGTTTGAAATCGGTGCGCGCCGTCACAGAAGTTTCACCACACTGCAGTTGCCACACACATCGGCCATCAACCACGTAGGGATAATCTTGCGGATTTGGCGGGGAGTATGGTTCCGATTCGGCGGTGATTTTAAGACCGCCGTCCAGGGCTGCCGCCAGGCCGCCGCGCAACCGAGCAAGGAAAAATAAAATCCACGCGAGGCAATGTACCGATTCCTGGAATTGAATCGGCGTCATGCGTTTGTAGTTGCGCAAGTTGGCAATATCTTCCCGATCTTTGGAGCGCAGCATATCGAACGAATGGATGGTCACTTCGCGAAATTTTGATAAATGACCGAGAACTATTTCCGTCAACGGACTGTACAACTCCAGAAAATCGAACAACATCAGGGCCCCGCTGTGGTCGACAGCCTTGATGAGCTGCCGACCATGTTGGGGATGCTCCGGCGCGACCATTGGCTTTTCGTTCAAGATGGCCAGGGGTCCGCTGCGGCTCCGCCTAAGCAAAATATCCAATCCTCGCTGCCGCGCGTCGGGGGGCAAAGCCAGATGAAATAAATCAGCGGGCTGACGATAGAATGCTTCTTCTTCAATGATTCGGCGGTATTGATCGGTGGGTATGTCGGCGGGAGCGGGTCCTGGATCGAAAACGCTGGGCTGGAGGCCAAGCTGTTGTGACGCTTCGAGAAACTTACGACCGATGTACCCCCAAGCGCCGGCAATCGCCAGCGATTGCGGCCAAGTTTGAGACGTTTGTTGTTTATCATGAGGCATGAATTGCATCTTTATCTTTTGCCGGCGCCAGAATGGCCAGCGGTTTGAACGGCCTGTGAGCCGTAGTATGAGATGATAGGTGCTGACCGGTGTATGCACATAGAACAAATCATGAACATTTCGCCCATCATAGCAGAAGCGGGAATCGTATAGTGTGAGCCGCCGCTCATGGAGAGATTCGTAAGGTGGTGGGACAATTTGAAATTCCGACAGCCGCTTTTCCCGACTGACACAGTCGGGCTATGTTCAAATTGGCCCACTACCATTCGTAAAGGCCTCTTCGCTTTAATCTAAATTTCAGCGATAATAAATTGCCGTGCTCGTTCGTTCATGATTTTGCACACCGTGGACGGCGCTTTGGCCGGAATCAGCCTGACCGATTTGAAAATCATCCTTTCAGAAATCTTCCCGCTGAGGTATTCGCTATGGAATTGCATCGGCTGGTGGCCGGCGTCCATCAGTTTCAAAACAACGTGTTTGCCAATCAACGCAAGTTTTTCGAGCGTCTGGCGGAAACCCAGAGTCCGCCAGGCCTGTTCATTACCTGCGCGGATTCGCGGGTGAACCCCAATTTAATCACACAGACGAAGCCGGGGGAATTGTTCATTTTGCGAAACATCGGCAACATTGTTCCGCCGTTTACGCCGCATACCGCCGACGGCGCGGCAGCCGCGGCCATTGAATATGCGGCCACCCAGTTGAAGGTGGAATTCATTATTGTCTGCGGCCATTCTCGTTGCGGTGCAGTTCAAGGGTTGCTGAACCTGGACGGTTTATCGCGCATGCCAAGCGTCCGCGGCTGGCTGGCCAACGCGGAAAGCGCCCGGCGGATTGTTCAGGAAAATTACACCGAATTGCCAGAAGATGCGAAATTGAACGTCGCCGTTCAGGAAAATGTGCTGTGCCAATTGGAGAACTTGCGCACCCATCCCGCGGTGGCCGTGCGCATGGCACGGGGCGATTTGCAAATTTACGGTTGGGTGTACAAGCTAGAAACGGGTGAAGTATTCGGCTTCAGCCCGGACGCGGGCCAATTTGTTTCGCTCCGAGAGCACGCGCCTGAATCGACCACGCCGCCGCGCCTAGACATGGCGTCGATTTAAACGTCGGTGAGAAAGTGCCGAGGAGCTTCCGCCGGGGCACTTTGCACACGAGCAGCCAATTCTCGATGCTGACCAAGAATCATCCTCTCCAGCGAAAAGATGCGATTTTTTCCTGGGTAGCCGTAATCGTGCTGGGCGTCGTGTTGTGGTGGGTGTATGGTCGGGCGATGGGTTCGCCGTTGGTGTTCGATGATGCGCCCAGCGTGGAGCAGAATCCGTCGCTGGTCCGGCTGTGGCCGCTGCTGGGCGCCGACGGACAGCCTGGGCCGCTGAATCCGCCCAAGGACTTGCCCACCAGCGGC
>DATJYL010000215.1 GCA_035499655.1 Pirellulales bacterium | reverse complement strand
TGTTCATGTTGGAAAAGGCGCTGGCCGACAACGATCCGCTCACCACCGACGTGATTGTTATGACCGCGAAAATGGAGCCCCCCGGCGGCGCCTCCAAAGCTGAAGATATCGATCTGGATACCTACGACCGGCAACTTATGACCGCCGTGGTCGATCGCGCCGAACGCCTGGGCAAGCGCGTCATTCCGCTGATCGTGCCCACCAATAATCCGCTCATCGCCGTGTTGGGCACTGCCAAAGATGTCGGCGCCCAAGAAGTCATGTTGGGCGCCTCGAACAAATTCACGGCCGAGGAACAACTCGATCAAATCGCTCTCTACTGGATCAGCCTGAACGAAGGGCATCCCCATGGCCTTACCGTCCACATCGTCAGCGCCGATCGCGATGTCTCCTTCGACCTCGAAGGCGGCAACCGCATTCCTCGGGCGGCGGAACGGCAAGCCCGCTCCGTGGCCGAGCTGCGGGCCGCCGGCATCGGCGTGCGGCACGTACTGATGGCACACGACAGCACTCCGGCCAGCCGCGATGTTTTTGAATGGATGTTGACCATGCTCGCTCCCGATGTTGATTTAGATTTGGTCGCTGTAACTCCGATGAGCATTGAGCATCATCCGGGCAACGGACACAGTTCACTTGCGGACGATCAGCAGCGTGCTTTGCAACTGGGCCGCAAACTAAAAATTGTTGCCATGCAGCCACAAACTGGCCCGGAAATTGTCCGACTGGCTCGCGATGGCAACTACAACGTGATTGTTCTGCCCTGGTCGGAAGAGAAGCGTTCCTACGCCAACGTACCGGAAGCCGATTGGGCCCATTTTGTATTGCAAAACGCTCCTTGCAGCGTGTTTTTGGCCTCGCATCCTGTGGTGCCCAAGGAAGTGGTATCCTAAGCCAACGGCCGGTCGACATCTTTTCCACACGCCGATTCTTGCAAGCGGCACAGATGATCAGCAATGAGGCGGTCCGCCCGCCGCTCGTTGACACCGTTCAACTTCTGCGCGAAACTGAGGCATCACCGGCCATTCGCCGCATTCCGAAAATTGCCACACCGTGCAGGAAGCATTTATGACAATCGCTGCCGGCGCCGATGCCGCCGAGTTAGCCGGGCTGCGCGTGGCCGTGGTCGGCCGCCTGGCCGGAATGTCAAAGCGCGATGTCCAGCAGCTTATTCGCCAGCGCGGCGGCCTATTGGTGCAGTTGCCAGAGACGGCGACCACCGATCTCTCGACCGAGTCCACCACGCCATCCGCGGAGACAAATTCTCCAGCAGCCGCTGGCGACGTGCAATTGGTTGTCGTGGGAGAGGACGTGGCCGTTACGGCCGATCCGGGCGCGCCCGATTTCTTTGACGATAACATGCGGGCCGTCATCGAGGCAGGCCAGGTGGAAGTGATTGGCGAAAGCGAATTCTGGCAGCGCCTGGGCTTGGTCGACGATGAGCAAAACATCCGCCGTTTGTACACGCCGGCGATGCTGGCCGAATTGATCGGCGTGCCCGTGGCGGTGGTCCGCCGGTGGCATCGTCGCGGACTGATCCAACCGGCGCGGGAAGTGCGCCGGTTGCCGTATTTTGATTTTCAGGAAGTCGCCACGGCCCGGCGCTTAGCCGAGTTGCTTGCCGCAGGCGTTTCACCCGCGGCCATCGAACGCAAGCTGACCGAGCTGGCCCGTTACGTGCCGCACATCCAACGTCCGCTGGCGCAACTTTCTGTGATTGTGCGCGGCAGCCGGCTGCTGCTGCGCCAAGGCGACGGTTTGATTGGCCCCGGCGGCCAGTTGTTTTTCGATTTCGATTCGTTGCCGCAAGATTCCAGCGTCGCTTCGGCTGCCGGAGAAGCGAATTCAACCGAAATAAACCCACCGGCGCCGCGGACTATTTCACTGGCAGATGCGCTGCGCTCCACCGCCGCGCCGCTGGGACCGGACGAATTGCTCGCTTTGGCCGCCGACTTGGAAGACGAGGGCAACCTGGCGGCGGCGGTGGAAGCTTATCGGGCTTATGCGGCGGCCGCCGGACCCCGCGCAGCCGTTTGTTTTGCCATGGCCGAGTTGTTCTATCGGTTGGGCGATATTTCCGCCGCTCGGGAACGTTACTACATGGCCATCGAGCTGGACGAAGATTTGGTCGAAGCCCGCGCAAACCTCGGTTGCGTGCTGGCCGAATTGGGCGAGCATGAACTTGCGGTGGCGGCATTAGAAGGCGCTTTGGCCATTCATTCCGGCTATGCCGATGCGCATTTTCATTTAGCCCGCACGCTGGACGAACTGCACCGCGACGACGAAGCCCTGAATCATTGGCGCGAATTCTTGCTGCTGGCGCCCGAAAGCCCCTGGGCGTCGGCGGCTCGGGAAAGATTGCAGCACGTCGGCGACGCGCCTTAATTTTCGACCGCGGCCGGCTGCGGCTGCAAATGGCTTGCGTGATGTAGTCCGCGTCGTTCGTTCAACGTGTTGGGTTCGCCGGCCGTAGCGGCCAAATCGTCGAATTTGAAGCGACTTAACACATCGTCCAGCTGCGCTTCAATTTCCGCGTTGAATTTGGCGTCACCTGCGGAACGGCCCGGAATTTCATCGGCGTCCGCATTCGCAGATTTGGCATTGAATGCGGCTGTGCGGTCGACCCACGCGGCCACTAAATATGCATAACGATCGCGGCGGAGAATCCAAATCCGATAAACGTTCTCCCGGCCGCTGACTTGACGTGTCAGTCGGAAAAGATGCCCTTCGGCCCCCTGCCGTTGGAAGTTCGTCAATTCCGTCGGCCGCTGACTCGGATACTCAAATCCAAATTGCGCCAATAGCGCGCGATCGATCTCCGTCGGCGACGCCGCCGGGTCCGCCAACACCACGGGCATCACCAAAAACCGGCCGTAGTTGTTCAACAGTGCGCCCCATTCGGCCTCGGGCACAACGGCCGCAAGGTCATCCCAGCGTGTCCAATTCGTGCCGTTCAAAGTAACGGAATACCCGTAACGCGGCGAATGAAAGTTACCCGCCGGAATGGAGCCAGGCGTTTGCTCGACAAATTCTCCACTAGCCATCTGAACAGAATACGGGCTTTTGTCGCCGTGTCGGTTGTCATTGCTCCCGTCTGTAGCGACAGCTTGCACGGCATCAAACTTGGCCGATGGCGCCGGCGATGAAATTGCCTGTTCGGCGTCGGGCTGCGGTGCAGCGGTTGCCAACAAGCCGGGTTCTTCATGCTCCGCCGGTTTCCTCGATCGGTAAAGCACGATCGAAACCAGCGACACCAACCCGATTGCGGCGGCCGAGGCCAGCGTCCAGGCGAACCGACCGCGTAACGATGTATACTTCCTTCGGGTCGCCATAACGGCGCCTCTTTCTCTTGCACAGCCCGGCCCACGTTTGCTGCGTCGCGCCTGGAACAACACAACATCCGGAGTGCAAATATGTAAACCGACGATGAGCCGTCGGAAAAAGCCAGTTAGATTCCACTCTCCACTGTGCGACTTGGTGAAAAGCCATACAAGCGGCAAAGTCGATTCTGGCAAATGGCGTAATTTAAGTCAACCGCAATGGCTGTAGAAGGCTTAAACGTCAGTTATTCGAGGTTTTATTGCGACTTCGTGGCATTCACAGATGGATTTCTTGGAATCTTTTTGGTTTCCGGCGCTTCAATGGTTGCCGGCGGCGGTAACTGTTCTTTGTTGATTTTTTCGATCCGCAAGTCGCCATAAACCGCCTTGTAATCGCCGTTCTTGTCGTCTCGGATCCAGAACACAATGCGGTCCTGTTCCCCGAGCTTACTTCCGGGCAGGTAATCGTAATCGGTTCCTTTTTTGTGCGAGAACAGATAGCTCCCTGCAAACACCCCAACCCGCTGCATGAAGACCATGACCTTTTTCATTTCGTCTGCATTGGGATGTTCCTGATCCATTCCCTTGGTGAATTTGGTTGCAAAGTCACCCCAATTGTCCAGCCGTTTGGGAAATTCCCCGTCCGATTTTTCGGCGTAGACCCGCAAAATTTCCACAATGTTTTCGGTCGGGGTGATTTGCAGAATCTTTTTGTCTAGTGCAGGGAGTTCCACCGTCTTGTACCCTTCAGGCACATCCACACTAAACAGGGC
Source organism: Pirellulales bacterium (assembly GCA_035499655.1). Taxonomy (NCBI): domain Bacteria; kingdom Pseudomonadati; phylum Planctomycetota; class Planctomycetia; order Pirellulales; species Pirellulales bacterium. The sequence continues at coordinate 43,167 of DATJYL010000215.1, read as the reverse complement.
TGGGTCCAATGGTTGGTCCAGCTTGAAGTTGGTCATGGCCACCGTTCCCTGCACCGGGCCGATATTGAGCGGAAACTCCGCACGAATTGGATCGCCCGTGGCGGCATTCACCCAAATGGTATATTGCAAATCGCTTTTCACGTCGCAGACAAATCCTTTAGCTTTCTGCCCATCCATTTCTTTCTCGCCCAACGGGTGCGAACTTTTCCCCACTAGCGAACGCAACATATCGATTAGGTTTGGCAAATCACCTACCGCGGAATTGGTCGTGGAATTTGCTGGCGTAACAATAGCGGTTTTAAGTTTGTTGTTGAGCACTAGATTGGCGCCCGTCGCATGATTCATGATCGTGATGGTATCGCCCATATCCATCCGCGCCTTTCCCGGCTCCATGTACCATGTCCGATATTTCAGTTTTGGCTCCTGCTCGCCCGGGCTGGTAATGGTAGAGTCATAAGACAGCGTGAATGCATCATGCAGCTTTTGGGCTACTTGAGCAAACGCCACCGAACCGCCGCCCAAATTGGAAAACACCAGGCACATCACCAGCACCGCGGCCGCAATGCCCAACAGTGCAGTTGCCTGAACAGCCCAACGCAAAGTGTTTATTGGGCAAAACAGCGGAATCGATTGCGGCCGATCGGCGGCCGCACGCAGCGCCGCCAAAGTTCGAGAAACCGTTTCCGGCGACGGACCTTCCGGAACCGGCAATTCTTGGAGTGCCATAACAGCTTTCGAAATTTCGTCGTTTTGATTTTGATGATCTGACATAATCTCCGCTCCTACGTCGGTCGTTGTTCCAGTAGCGATTGGGACAACGCCCCGTGCAAATTCAACAAATCGTGCAGTTTTTTCCGCGTCCGATGCAGCAGCACTCCGACGGCGCTGGCCGTCATGGCGAACCGTTCAGCCAGGGCCTCGTATTTCCAGCCGCCCAATTCGTGCAAACAAAAAATCTCCGCCTGACGGGCTGGAATTTGCGCCAAAGCCCAGCGCAGCCTGGTTGCCCGTTCGGCGGCTTCAGCGTGTTGCACAGGGCCGGGTTGTTTGGCCTCCGCTTGTGCCAAATCGGCAAGTTCCTCTTTCTTCGTTCGCCGCAGTCGCTTGCGGATCCGATCCACCGCCCGGCTGGTTGCCAGGCATTGCAAAAGCGCCGGCCAGTTTCGCACCGGCTGACGATTGGCTAGCTCCAGCGCCGCCACAAAGGTTTCCTGAAAGCACTCGTCGGCATCGGCCTGATTTCTAACCAGGCGATAAATGGTCCGCCAAACGGCGGTTCCTTCCCGACGCACAAGTTCGTCCCAATCGACCATCGGAGGCACCATTTCGGGAATCGTTTTGTATCCGCACTGGCCAAGTCGCTCCCGAACCAGATTTCTTACATCCGTTTTCCCAAATTTCTGAGAAAACTTCTGCAGGCGTCGCAAAAACAGCACGCTGGCCGGGGGTAGCTGGCGGCCTGCTGTTTGCTAAGATTTTAAAGCAAGTGGGCATTGGTCGCAAACATTTCGCGAAAAGCCACGCATTTCATAGGAGATCATCGCCATGGCACTGACCCCCAGCACCATGCTGCCGCTTGGCACGAAAGCCCCGCCGTTCAAACTGACCAATGTCGATGGGAGAACGGTTTCGCTCGACGATTTTAAAGCCGCGCCGGCCCTGTTGATTATGTTCATCTGCAATCACTGCCCCTTCGTCAAACACGTGGCCGACGGCTTGGCGCAGTTGGCCCGCGACTATCAACCCAAAGGCGTGGCGGTGGTGGGAATCAGTTCGAACAATCCGGTCACCCATCCGGCTGATTCGCCTGAGCAAATGGTTCACGAAGCCGAAAGCCGCGGTTATACGTTCCCCTATCTGTTCGACGAAACGCAGGCGGTGGCCAAAGCGTACAAAGCCGCCTGCACGCCCGATTTTTACGTGTTCGACAAAGATCGCCGCCTGGTCTATCGCGGCCAAATGGACGACAGCCGACCCGACAGCGGAATTCCCGTCACCGGCCGCGATTTACGGGCCGCACTCGATGCCGTGCTGGCCGGGAAAATGCCCAGCGAAAAGCAAAAGCCCAGCATCGGCTGCAACATCAAATGGAAAGTCGGCAACGAGCCGGAATACTTCGGCCACGTGAAGGTCTAAGAGCTCTCACGGAGTTTGTTCGCGACGAGTTTGGGCCAGGTTGGCCTGTTCGATTTGCTCCTCGGCTTCCACCTCTCGCCGGATAGAATCGCCCAGCCACCGACCCCACAACAAATAGTGCAGGCAAGCAATCACGAAGATGCTTCCCAAAATCAGACCGATGCCCAACACAATGGGGCCCAGCTCGCCGGCCAAAAAATACAGGCTGATGAAAAACCCCGCGGCCATCGCCGTGACGATGACCAATGTCCACAGCGAACCCCGCGGCTTGGCCAATGCCGGCTCCGGCAACTCCGGCCGCTCTGGCAGCGGGGGCATAGTTCGTTTTGACTGATCGCTACTCATCACAATTTGTATTCATTTGCGTTAATCCGCATTCATCGGTGGTTTCTTGATTTTCAATCTGCACTGCGTCTTCGCGCCTCGGCGGTTAATCGGTTTCCACGAACTCTGGTTCCACGCGCTTGGGAATCACCCCCGCCGTATGCCCCTCGGTCAGCAATCGCCGCACAGCTTCACGACCGCGCGGACCGAAATCGAGCGTCCAATCGTTGACGTACATCCCCACGAATTTATCTGCCTGGGCCGAGTCTAAATCGCGGCCATATTGCAGGGCGTGCGCCAGCGCCTCCCCGCGGTGTGCCAATCCGTAGCGAATGCTTTCCTTCAACAATCGGTTCACCTCACGGATGGTAGTCGCGCCTAAATTCCGCCGAAGCACATTTCCACCCAGCGGCAGCGGCAGACCGGTTTTGTCAAGCCACCATTGTCCCAGGTCGACGGCGAGTTTGAGATCGCGCTGCCCGTACGTGAGTTGCCCTTCGTGGATAATTAGTCCGGCGTCGACGGGTCGACCTTGGTATTCGCCACTCACGACGGCTTCAATGATCTGATCAAATGGCACGACCACGTGTTTGAATTCCCCGCCTAAGCATAGCCGCAACGCCAGGTACGCCGTGGTCAGCGTGCCAGGCACAGCAATAGTGAGCAGTTTCAAATCTTCAATATTGTATTGCCTTGGGGCGACAACCATTGGACCGTAACCATCGCCCATGCTCGCGCCGCAGGGACACAACACGTATTGATCTGTGAGGTGGGCATAGGCATGAATGCTGACGGCCGTGAGCTCCAACTCGCCGCTAAAAGCGCGGCGGTTGAGCGTTTCGATATCGACCAGCTCGTGCCGGAACTCGTACGGCCCGGTGTCAATCTTCCCGTTGGCCAGCGCGTGGAACATGAAGGCGTCGTCCGGATCGGGACTGTGCCCCACGCGGATAATTTGTTTGGCGGCGACAGCTTTGGCGGCGGAAGACAATATTGCACTCCGTGAGAAAAAGTTGGCTTCAATCTAGCAGTTCGAAAGCCTCCAGCGCCGGCCATCATGGTATGCCACCGCTTGCACCGCGAACAGCGGTTCACCCAATGAACGACTTATTTGGTTTCCATCAGCAGCGGGGGCGTAACTGCACAAATCGTGGCTTATCCGGATTTTTCTCGCTATTAAGTTAGGTTCAAATCGGCTGGCGCGGGTTTTGCAATTTCACTGAAACGGCTGTACCCGCATGCCAATTTTTCCCTGAATTTCGGAACACCCACCCAAACCATTAGAAGTATTGCCATGTCCAGAGAGATGTTCGAGGCCAATGGCGAAGCTGCCATTCTTCCCCGGCCCGATGCCCCGCCCCAGGAAGCTTTGGAAATTGCCATTATCCAGTATGTCGGGTCCGTATTTATCTACTTAGTAGACGGGCGAATGTTCGCCAGCATCGGCGGAAAATGCCTGAGCGATGCCAGCGGCCATCATGCCGTGCCCGCTACCGATGCACATCGTGCCGCCCTGAATAAACCCTAACCGCGTCCCTCGGATTTCCAATTATCTCGTCGGCAACCGCCGCTTTCTTCCCGACACATGTTGCCTGCTGCGAACCTACTGCCGTAACATGCTGATGGAAGTGATCCGACCCTAAGGAATCGTTCACATGGCACAGCGATATCTGGTCACCGGCGCGGCGGGCTTCATCGGCTCCAAAGTTTGCCAAATTCTGCTCGATGCCGGACACGCGGTGGTGGGCGTTGACAATCTCAACGCCTCCTACGATCCGCGGTTGAAGGAGTGGCGTCTGGCACAGTTGACACCCCTGCCGCGTTTTCAATTTCAGCGGATCGAAATGACCGATTCGGGGGCGCTGGAAAAGATATTTGCCGAGTATGACGGGGGCGCAGTGGGCGGATCGCCGTTTGCCGCCGTGTTAAATTTAGGCGCGCGGGCGGGAGTTCAGCCCTCTGTGGATGATCCGTTGGTTTATTTGCGCACGAATGCCGAAGGGACGCTGAATTTATTGGAACTGTGCCGTCGGCAGGGCGTGCCGAAATTTGTGCTAGCTTCCACTTCCAGCTTGTACGGCGGTCACAATCAGGTGCCGTTTTCGGAAGACGCCGACACCAGCCGGCCTCTTTCGCCGTATGCCGCCTCGAAAAAAGCGGCCGAGGCGTTGGCCTTCACTTATCATCATTTGCACAAGCTCGATGTAAGTGTGCTGCGCTATTTCACGGTTTACGGTCCCGCCGGCCGACCAGACATGAGCGTCTTCCGCTTCATTCGAAAAATATCCGAAGGGGAACCGATCACCGTCTTCGGCGATGGCCAGCAGCAGCGAGATTTTACCTATGTGGACGATGTGGCCCGCGGCACCGTGGCCGCGCTCAAGCCACTGGGGTTCGAAGTCATCAATTTGGGCGGCGACCGTTTGACTTCGCTCAATTCGCTGATCGCGCAAATCGCAGAATTGGTGGGGCGGCAGCCGATTATCGAGCGCCGCAGCGCCCATCCCGCCGACGTGTTGGCCACTTGGGCCAACATCAGCAAAGCCAGTCAGCTGCTTTCCTGGACGCCCCAGATTTCATTAGAGGAAGGGCTCCGCCGCACGATGTCCTGGTATCGAGAAAATCGGCCTTTGGCAATGCAAATCAGTCTCGGAAGCTAGCTGCTGCTACCTCAAACGCCGTGGCTTTTTTGTCTTGAGCGGGGCGGAGTTTTGGCATACGATTGTCGCCCCTTGCGCCCGGCCTGTTCGGCTGCTGCTAAGCCGCCGGCCGAGCGAGACTTATCGCAAACTTGCCGCTTGAAATGGATGCACTTCGAACTTTGCCATTCTCAAACATGTCTTGGGCGGTTGACGATTGATCACGGAAACTTCGCGCATGGAATACGAGGGCGTTCGTTGTACTCGCCGTTGTGCGGCAACCGGCCGGGAATTACGGCCAGGCGAGAAATTTTATTCCGTGCTGGCGGCCGAGGGAGCCAACCTGGTGCGATACGATTACTCAGCCGAGGCCTGGCCCGGGCCGTCCGAAAAAGCCGTCGGCTGGTGGAAATCGCAGCTGCCAGCGCGCGAAGGAGTGCGAGTTCATTGGGCGCCCAACGATGTGATGCTCGATTTGTTGGAACAACTCGCCAACGATCCAGCCAAGGCCGACATGCGATACGTGTTGGCGCTGTTGTTGGTGCGACGCCGAGTGTGCCGGCTGGAAGAAACGAAGCGCGAAAATGCTCAGCATGAAACATTGGTGTTGTTCTGCCCCCGGCGGGAGCAAGAGTACCGAGTAACCGTTGTCGCGCCGGATGAGGCGCGTAGCAAAGAAATTCAAGACGAACTGGCGCGGTTGTTGTTTGCGACATAAGGCTTAAAAAGCATGAATTTCGAAATCCAACCAGCAGCGCGACAACCAAGACGCCCCATCAGGGCAAGCTTTGCACTCACGGCGCTGGGCCTGCTGATGACGCTGTTTGCCGCCGGCGGGGCCAGCTGCAACCAATGGGTGCGCGGGTATACCCAGCCCCGAATGTTGCCGGCCACCGCCACGATCGACCAAATCATTACCCTGGTGAACGATAATGCGAACCGAGTGCAATCGTTGCAATCTACGCAGGCTACGCTCAGCTTACCCGGGGCACCCTCGCTCAGGGCCACTGTGGCGCTCGCCCCCCCCCGTCGATTGCGGTTACGCGCTTCGTCGCTCACTGGCGCGGAGTTGGATTTAGGAAGCAATGACGATCTGTTTTGGCTGTGGGTGGCTCGGAATCAACCGCCCGCAACCTTTGTGTGCCGGCACGATCAATTTGCCATGTCCAATGCCCGACAGATCCTGCCGGTGGAACCGGAATGGCTGATCGATGCTGCTGGTCTGGCGCGGTTTGACACCACGCAGCCCCTGGAAGGACCGTTTCCAGTGCATGGCGACAGAGTGGAAATCCGCAGTCATCGCGCCATGCCGACTGGCGAAGTAACACAAATTACCGTCGTCGACCAATGGGAAGGCGCCATAGTGGAACAGGATGTGTACAATCCGCAAGGACAATTGCTGGCCGTGGCACGGGCCAGCGGGTTTCAGCGCGATGCGGCATCAGGAGCGAATTTGCCCCATTCCATCGATGTGCAATGGCCTACCACGCAGTTGTCGTTTCACTTAGATATTTCCGGCTGGGTGGTGAATGGCATTCCGCCCGACAATTTAACGTTGTGGACCAAACCGGAATACCCGGGCTTTCCAAATGTCGATTTGGCCGATCCGCACTTGCAATTTGCCGTTCCAGGCGGGATACAGCCGGTAACGCCCGTGACGGTTCCTGGTAGTGCGGGCATCTACCCGCCCGGAGCAACGGTGCCGTTACGTTGAAAGCTTGGATTAGCCTGTGGCGCGGGTGGCATCGACCACGTTGCTTAAATCGACCATGACTCGGTCCAATCGCTCTCGTCCCATGCGGTTCAGCAATTGCCCTTGGGCTTCTTTCCAATAGGGCAAGGCACTGACCAGCGCCTGCTGTCCGGCTGCGGTAATTTCCACCGTCTTGCCGCCACGTCCACCTTTGCCGGTTACTTGCAGCAATCCTTGGAGAACCAGCGGATGAATGTTGCGGGTGATGGTGGAGCGATCCATCACTAATTCGCGGGCCAGCCGAGCCAGTCCGCATGGGCCCAGCACTTGGGCGGCCACCAAAATCGTCAGTTGCGTCGATCGTAAACCGATGGGCGCCAGAATTTGGTCGAATAATTGCGTGACGCTGCGCGAGGCCTTGCGAAAATTGAAACAGGCGCAAGTGCCGATAATTTCAAGACATTTGTCTCGATCGATCTCCGAAGGTGTTTGGGACTGAGAACGCTTTGGTGACATATGAGGGGCTAATTTAATTGAGGCACCGCACGATTTCAATCCGGATGCTCCACGGAGGGGGGGAAGGATGGTCGCTGCCCCAGCGACTGAGGGGGACACAAAAACGGTGGGCGACGTTTTTATTGATCGTCGCCTAATTTGAACTGCGAGTGATGGAGCGACGCTTATCCTCCGTCGTTTTCCCGGAGAAAAAAGCCCAGCGGGTGGGAACAGCCGCCCTGCATTTTTTTCAAATTATGCGGCGCCCTTTTTATTTCTGCGGATTGTCGCGAGGAACAATGGCGCCGTTGTGAAGTTCTTCTTGCCATCGGCGTAAGGCTTGGGCTCGGCTGGCCGCCGGTGCATCGGGCCGGTACAGAAGCGTTTTGTTCGTGATTTCCTGCAAGTTGGCAAACGCCAGTACCCGGCAATCGAGATTATCGTGGTCCAAAAATTCAACCAACTTGGCTGCCTCGCCATTTTGCAGTTGTTCCTTGGTATATCCCAAGAACATCCGGTAAAGATCTTTGCCCAAATCATCGCCGCGCTGTTTCACAAAAGCCTCATGTACTTTAATGGCCGTGGTCGGTCCACGCGCTATCGCCGCCTTAACACTGGCTATGTCGACACTCCACATCGGGCGTTGCTCGGAATCGTTGAATGTCGCCACCAGCGGTTCAAACTCGTCGAGCAATGCTAGGGACTGTGCGGCCAACGACTTGTATTCGGCCTTGCGATGTTCGACCATTTCCCCCAAGGCCACGAGCAGCGGTTTATCGTCCGATAGCGACTGCGTCAAGTATTCCGATGCCTGTTCATCGAACGACCGGAGCTGTTCGGGTTCGATCCATTTCGGCATGTTTGGCGCGGCCGTGGGTCCAGCAGCGGCCTCTGTCGGATCGGCCGACAACACCCATCGCTGGGGCGCTTCCAGAGCGGTAACAGTGCCATCGGCGGCCGTCCATTCCAAATGACCGCGGGCAGCATATAAATCGGCGGCCACATGCGGTTCTTCAACTTCCGGATTTGATCCGGCGGAGTAATATCGACGCACCTCCACTCCCAACATGGCCTCGGCATCGACAAAGGAGATCACCCCTTTCATTCCACCGGCATCCAAACTTAGCTGGGGTCCAGGTTTGCCTGCGGTGATCGCGACTAGCCGTCCATAAACCAATTTCACCGTAGGCACGCCTTGGGTATTGGCCGGTTGCAGTTGTAATAAAGTTTCATCGGGAATCTCGAGTGTAATCCCAGTAGAAAGGGTGATAGTCGGACGATATGTGGGCAATACCAGCAATTGCTCGCCGGCGGTGACCGAGGCCCCTGAGGGGACCCGGGACCATTGATTTGCAGCGGCATCAAACTTCAACAGGACCACGTCCTTGCTCGGCAGAAACCGACCCAACGGCGTGTTGTCGACGGGCACGGTGGCATCGCGGGTTTGTGGCGGCAACATGAGACCGTGCGTCGTCGTCTCCTGGGCATTGCCAGGCGCTTCGTGTCCGGCAACCGCAGATTGTGGTGGAACAACAGCGTTGCCGGCGGGTGGTTCTGGGGTGGGCGGAGGTTTAAGGTTTGAACCGACTGTTGACGCGTCCGGTTCCGGCGCGAGCGGATTTGCCGTGGTAGATGGCCCCGTAGAAGGAAGTACCGTAGAAGGCAGCCCGGCAGAAGGAAGAGGATTTGCAGCGGCAGCCGGCGGTGTCACTGTGCCGGCAGCAGACGCTGCGGTGTTTGCCGTGACCGTGGCTGCGGGTGTTGTGTCACTTGCCGGATTGGAGGGTTGCGCTGCGGTTTTGGTATCAGTCTGCGAAGAGTCGGACGCAGTTTTTTCGGTCCCGGAGTTGTCGGACGCATTGGCGCTTCCAGCGAGAGGTGTCGGATTGGTAGAAGGGGCATCTGGAGGTTTGGTAGTGCTGCCCTGATCGCGTGGTTCCGACTTCGATGTGCCAGAAGTCGATGCGTGATCCGTCGTATTTGGAGTCTCGGTATTGCTGCCGTGCTCATTCCCCGCCTCGGCTGGATTCGCCTGGTTTTCCGCCGCTGGACCGAAACCTAATAAGCGCGCGATCGGATGAGTGCGGTCCAACGGTCCCAAAACCATGGTGATGGCAACCACCAGAATTAACAACAACAGTGCGGCGGCTACCACCGGCTTCCACCTGAAGCGCTTGGGTCCTTCGCGCAGATAATCAGGAATTTCCGGTTTGCGCCGCTGCGGCTTCACCCAGATATCATCAGGTAGCGCTGGGCCGCGTTCGTCCGCCGCTCGGTCCGCTACACTCGACTTTGACGCCTGTTGCGCTGCTTGATGAATCACCCCGTACATCAGTTGCTTCATTTCCAGATCAATATCCGCAGGCTGGGCCAAAACCATCGTAAGAATTTGATGGCAAGCTGCCACTTCGGCCAGATAGATGTCGGATTCCAAGCATGCTTTTTCGAATTCCGGCACGCGCTCGCCTGCCAGGGTGTTATCCAAGTACTCGGCAACGAGGTTGGGATCCAAGCCTGTGTTTTTGGCGGAAACTTTGGGAGCTGCTAGTTGGGGATTGCCCGCGCAATCGCGGAGGCGTTGCACCAGTTGGCGGGCAAATTCGCTTTCGTCAATTTTCCGGGCAATCTCATCTCGGTCGGCCGGTTCCAGAATACCGTCGAGGTATGCCAGCATGGTTCGCAACGTTAAACGCATGATCGAACTCCAAGAAAAATGTGAAAAACGGCTTCCAGCGGGTGAGCCTACCGACATCTGACTTTTAAAAAGGCTGTTTCAAAACTTGGGAGGATGAGGCTGCTGCCGAGCCAAATGCCGGCACATAATGCTCAGCAGAAGCTTGGCTCGCCCGATAACGGACGCCAAGCCGTTGAATTACGCCCGCTAAGAGTAATAGTGTCAGCGACACAGCACAGGCGTACATAAACGCACAATTTTTCCGAAAATATGCGTTAGCGAGAAATGGCCGGCGTGGAGAGAAATTGTCCTAACCGGCAAATCTATCGCGAGTTGGAGCAATCTCGCAGCGGCCGATGAAGACGATGCCGGTTCCAAACTCTCCGGCTAGCAACCGTTAAGCCATGCTTGGCTGCGTAGCTCGATGTAGACTAATTCGGACGGGCTATCATGCTCGGGGCCGAGATTCGAAGTCGGCCGCGAAGGGCTAAATGCCACCAGAGCCAACAACGACAGCAACGACACGAACAGCGCCAGCACGATCGGATGCGGAAGTCCAATCGAAGGGTCTTCCTGAGCATGCTCGACCGGAATCTGGACCGTGCGCGAAGCCATTTTTTGCCAACCGTTGGGAGTAAGTCGCCAAGCGGAAGGGGGTGGTGGATTGGCCGTACTGCTTCCCGAAAAATCGATCTGGCAGGCTAGCCCCGCGACAAGGCTCAGCAGAAATATAATTCCGACAATCCAGCGCATGCTTGACAAACTCCCGAGAACGTTTTCAGCTTCGACCGCTGTTCTCGGCCTTGGCCGCTCCCCATGGCCGTGAACTAAAATGACTGGCCGTGAATGTGCTATTAGCAATCCGAATCCAATGCAGCGGTGATTGGGTGTAATCGCAAGCAGCGAGCCAAACTGTGCAAGTCCTAGAGATTTGGAACCGAAGAGATTGCGGCGATTCGATTTCCGTCATTGGCAACACGATGTACAGGCGCTACCGGCGCAGTCAGAGAGCATCATTGTTGTTGACGGAAATAACCCCGTGTTGATTTCCTGCCACGCGCCCGAAATAGAAACCGCCTTGGGAAGCTAGCGCGGAAGCCGCCGCCCGATACGACGCGATTTACGTTCAGTTTCATCAATGTTAGCAATCGATTGCCCATTGCCTGCCGCGAAGAACGAATCATCTCCGCTCCGGCATTTGTTTCCGGATCGTTGGAGTTTAGCTGGCTGTTAATTCCGGCAGAGCAAAGCAAAAAAAACGTGTGTTGCACCGTCAATGCGTTTGGGAAATGGGCCACTTACGTGTAAGATTAAGTTACTAGACGACTGCGTGGCGCAACACTGAGGTTACGTCTCCGCACCCGCGCAGGGAGGCTATTTGAAACCACTTGTCATGGTGCTGCAGCCGCCGGGTTTCAGGTCCATCAACGCGTTTCACGTTGATGGGAAAGTGCTGTTCCATGTCCTCCATCAATCGACTACAGCGACAACAATTGGTGCGCGAGGCCGAGGGCTATCTCGACCTGGCCTTGGTGTTTTCCGATCAATGGGAGTTGCCCGTACTTGTCCGCGATCGGCTGGCACAGCGCTCCTTGGAAGTCGTGGAACATTTGGGCGAATCGGCCGCGCAAAGTCCGCAGGTGCAATTGATCAAGGGCCAAGCGCTGCGCATGATGGAGCGCTTCAAAGATGCGCTGGCGCCTCTTTCTGCCGCAGCGGAAAGCGATCCACAAAACGTCGACACCTGGCTGGCTTTGGGTTGGTGCTACAAGCGCACCGGTCGTTTGGATTTGGCCATCGAAGCGCTGGAAGAAGCGCTCGACATCGAGCCGGGCAGCGCCGTGGTGAACTACAATTTAGCCTGCTATTGGAGTTTGGCGCGCAACAAGCGGCAGTCGCTGGCGTATCTGTCGCAGGCTTTATCTTTGGATAGCACCTTTCGCACTCTGGTCGAAACCGAACACGATTTCGATCCACTCCGCGCCGATCCCGATTTCCAAGCCGTTACCAGCATTTCGGTGTAAAGGGGACGAAGGGGGGTCGTGCGATAAGTAAGTCTATGCGGCAACGCGCTCAGGCGGATTTCACGAGCAATGCTTTCACAGACATCCGCAGCAACTCTTCGGCCAGTTGGCGGTAATCCTCCGCTCCGTGCGAATCGGCCGCGTATTGAAAAATCGATTGCCCGAAACTGGGTGCTTCCGCCAGGCGAATGTTCCGGCGAATGCGCGTTCGAAAAATCTGAGCTGCCGACCAGGGCGTGGGTAGATCGCGCTGGCTGTCGAAATAGTCGATCACGTTCTGGCCCACTTCGCTGGCCAGCCGCGTGGCCGATTCGTACTGGCAAAGCACCACGCCGGATAGTTTCAACCCCGGATTCAGCCGGCGCGAAACCACGTCAATGGTTTGCAGCAATTTGCTCAGGCCGTGCAGGGCCAGGAAATGCGGCTGCAGTGGCAGTAACACTTCGTCGACGGCGGCGAGAGCATTGAGCGACAGTACGCCCAGCGATGGTGGACAATCGATGAGAAGAAAATCGAAAGGCGTATCCAAATGATTGATGCCGGCAAGTTTATCGCGTAGGATCGATTCGCGGCCCACCACGCCGGCCAATTCGACCTCCGCGGCCGCTAAATCGATATGCGAACCGACCAGCCACAGGTTTTCCACCACTTGTCGCTGTGCTGCAATCAAAGCGGTATCGCCCAAAAGCACTTCGTAAATCGAGTGGCCCTGTTCGCCCGGAGTGAGACCCAAATGCAATGTGGCATGCGCTTGCGGATCAAGATCGATCAAGCACACTCGGTGGCCGGCCGCCGCCAAGGCAGCGCTTAAATTGACGGCCGTGGTGGTTTTGCCGACTCCGCCTTTTTGATTCAACACCGCCAGCGATCGCATCGTGAAACTCCGTTTCCCAGCAGCCGAACCCCTTTCCAAGCCGCCAAACTATGATTCACAGGCGGCGCGCGGGGAGCGATTATAAACGGACGGATGTGGTTGAGCCTAGACCGATCGACCGCAGATTGAAATCAATCTGTATTGGGGGCGGCATTTTCCACCGGCAAAAATTGGGTATCAAAAAATGCTTGCAGTCCCTCTTGCATGGGAACTACGCAGAGCGGGGCGCCGTCGGGCAGCAGCATCAAGCATTGATGATGCAAGTCGAACGCCAACCGCGCTTGATTGGCGCCGTCGGTAAATTCGACCAGGTATTGCCAACCGCCGACGTTGTTGTCCGGCGAGGGGTTCCAATCGTAATTGTCGTTGTGCAACAGCCAATGGCGGACGTCCGTAAAATGCTCCAAGGCAAGAGCATTTTTTTGCGTGCTGATTCGATAAGTGTGATTTTGTATGTTGACGATTTCCGAATTTTCGGGCGGATCGCTTGTCGAACCGCCGGCTCCACCGCCCCTGGTGGGCAAAAGCCGCATGATTTCAGCTTGGGGAGCATAAGCAATTAATTGCGTCACCCGCGGCGACAATGCCGCAATCACGCGGTACGATTGCCGCTGGTTATACCAGATGGAAAAACCAGCAATGCTCGCCGCGGCGGCGAACATCAATAAAATAATTATTTTACCGCGGATTTTCGACATGGGTCGTCAAGCTGGAACCTTGGCGATGAATTGGCCGGTCAGTATACTGAGAGCGATATTTAGGGCATCTAACAAAAATACGCCGTCTCCCCTTGTGGGAGAGGGCCGAGGCAAGGGGTAAGAATCACTTTGTTAGATGTTCTGACATTTCTCCGTTTGATACCCGCACCTCACGCCGTTGCCATGCCCAACGAATTTGATCCGTATCGTGAAGCCCTGGTGGTCGAACAGGCTACGATTTGGCCCGACGCTTATGAAGATTGGGAACCCGCCGATCGGGCACGTGTGGAATCCGCTCTGCACGCCGACCCCAAAAACTGTGCCGACGTGTCGTACCTGCGTCAGCATACCGGCTTTTGTCGCAAAATTACAGTCACTGAAACCGACTTAGAACGTTTGGCTGCGCGGTAGCTCGGAAAAGCGTTGCGGTACCAAGGATGCCCCATTTCTTTTTGAACGTGCTTCTGTGGCTGAATCTTTCGTCTCCGTTCACGTCAACTTGCAACAGCGCGGTTACGAGATTCGCATCGGGCAGCGAATCTTGGCATCCGTTGGGAAGTTTTTGGGTCAGCGCGGGCCGGTCGGCCATGCGATCATCATTACCGATTCCAAAGTGGAACCGCTTCACACCGCGCCCGTGGCCCATGGTTTAGCGGCGACTGGCGCGAAAGTTGATGTCGTCGGTGTGCCCGCTGGCGAGCAAACCAAATGCCTTGCGGAAGCCGAACGGCTTTGGAATAAGTTGCTTGAACTAGGTGCCGATCGGCAATCGCTCATTGTGGCGCTTGGGGGAGGTGTCGTGGGCGATTTGGCAGGCTTTGTAGCAGCTTGCTACGGCCGAGGAATTGCATACGTGCAAGTACCCACCACGCTGTTGGCGCAGGTAGACAGTTCGGTGGGAGGCAAAGTCGGCGTCAACCTGCCGCAAGCCAAAAATATGGTCGGGGCGTTTTGGCAACCGGCCGCCGTATTCGTCGACACTGACACCTTGCACACGCTGCCGGAACGAGAATACCTTTCCGGCCTCGCCGAAGTCGTCAAATACGGCGTGATTATGGATGCCGAATTCTTTGGCCGCCTAGAACGGGATGCCCCCGCATTGGTTTTGCGGCAAGGCGGCGTGTTGCCAGATATCATTGCTCGCTGCTGCCGATTGAAGGCCGACGTCGTGGAAGCCGACGAGCGCGAAGAAACCGGCCGCCGCGCCATGCTCAACTACGGACATACCTTCGCCCACGCCTTGGAAGCGGTGACAGGGTACGGACAGTTGCTGCATGGCGAAGCGGTTTCGATCGGCATGATGTGCGCCGCCCGGCTGGCCCAACGGCTGAAGCGTGTGAACGACGAATTTGTCCAGCGGCAACAAAACCTACTCCTAGCGTTGCGCTTGCCGGTTACGGCGCCCAAGGCGGATGCCGACCGCCTGCTCACGGCAATGCGGCACGATAAAAAAACCAGCCAAGGGAAGTTGCAATTCGTGTTGCCCACGCGCCTGGGACACGTCGAGGTGGTTAGCGGTATTGATCCGGCAGAAGTGAAGCTCATCTGCGACAGCTAAGCCGGCAAAATTCGACCGGGCAAATTTCCACATTACAGGTGGAAGATTGTGGAAATTTGTAAATCATCGGGCAGAGTTTGCGGATAACCGCAACGACAGTAGCCAGACGATTGAGTAGACTCCCCCCATCTGGCTTGACCTGCTCGTGCAATCCACTCGTGTGTTTTACACTGGGCGGGGAGGTCGCTTCGGCTTGTTTGGAAATTGGTTGCGGTTTTCCGTTGCGGGGACAAGCATCAGGGGGTTCTGAGGGAAAGATCGTGGGCAAAACATCACCACTTTCCGGTTGGCGAGTTTCCGCGCTCGTTGCCGCTGCCATGCTGGTCTTCGCACTCGACCTCGCCGTTCCCGTGTTGGTGGTCCAGGTGCTGTATATCCCGCTGATTATCCTGGCGGCCTGGTCCTTGCCTCCGCTTGCGACTTGGCTGTACTTCGTGTTCTGCGCCGTAATGGCGGTTTACGACGTCGAATATGAAAGTCAGTTGCTGGCAAATAATCAGCTTTGGATTCGCATCGCCAACGAGGTCATTTTAGCCTGCTGCGGCGCCGTCATAACCGGCTTGGCGTTATCCAGCCGCCGACATGGCAAACAGCTTAACGAAACCTATCGTGTGTTGCGTGGAAGCGAAGAACAATTGCGACATTTTGTCGAGCAAGTTCCGGCGGCTGTGGCGATGTTCGATCAAGAAATGCGTTATCTGGCTCACAGCCGTCGCTGGGTGACCGATCTTCATATTCCGCCGGAAAATATTATCGGGCGGCATCACTACGAGGATCTGCCAAACTTTCCACAGCGTTGGAAGGATGACCACCGCCGCGCGCTGCAGGGCGAAGTTGTCCGGCGCAACGATGAATTTTTTTGCGAATTCAACGGTCGCACAGATTACTCCAGGTCCGTGGTTCATCCGTGGTTTAAATCCAATGGGCAAATCGGCGGCGTCGTCATCTTGGCCGAATTGATCACCGAACGAACCCTGCTCGAAGAGCAGTTGCGCGATTCCGAAGCCCTTTACCGTTCGCTCGTGGAAAATATCCCGCAGTGTGTGTTTCGCAAGGATTTGCAAGGACGATTCACGTACGCCAACACGCGCTTCTGCGAAGCCATCGGCAAATCGGTGGAGCAAGTGTTGGGTATGACCGACTTCGAGCATTGCCCCCCGCAGTTGGCCTCGAAGTATCGCGCCGATGATCAGCGTGTTGTACAAACCGGGACGCCGTTGGAAACCGTAGAAGACCTGCGTGCCCCGGATGGCTCCCTCCGCACGGTCCGCACCGTCAAAACCTCTGTCGTCGATGCCGAAGGTCGCGTCATCGGCACGCAGGGAATTTTTTGGGATATTACCGAGAAACGCTGTGCAGAAGACGCCGTCCGCCGCAGCGAGCGCGAGTTCCGCGCGCTGGCCGATAATTTGCCCGATATCGTCGCCAGGTTCGATCGCCAGTATCGGCACATCTTCATCAATCGAACAGTTGAAAGCGTCACCGGCATTCCCGCCGAGCAATTTTTAGGAAAATCCAACGCCGACTTAGGCATGCCCGACAATCTGGTGTGCTTGTGGCACAAAACCATGCAAGCGGTCTTTGATACCGGCGACAGGCAGACCATTGAATTTGCTTATGACGGCCGCCAGGGCCTGCGGCATTTCGAAAGCCGTTTTCTCCCGGAATTCGCCCCAGACGGTTCCGTCGAATCCACTCTGGCCATCTGCCGCGACGTTACTGATCGCGTTCGCTCGCAGGAACAAGCTCAGCAGAACATGACCGAGTTGGCTCACATAACACGGCTTTGCACCATCGGCGGATTGGTCTCGGAAATCTCGCACGAAATCAATCAACCGTTGCATGCCATTGCCAATTTCGCCCAGGCCGGCATTAACGAGTTGGCGAAATCTCCCCTCGTGCAACGCCCCAATTTGTTCAATTGGCTCAAGCAAATTTCCCAGCAGGCCAACCGCGCGGCCGAAATCATTCGCCGAGCCGGGCGCTTCGGCCGCAAGACTCACTTGCGCTCGACCGTCAATATCAACGAATTGGTCCGAGACTGCCTGCTCTTATTCAATTTTGATGTCCGCGTACACCAATTGCTGGTACGTTGCGAATTGGCCGAAAATCTCCCGCTGATTCTGGCCGATGCCATCCAAATCCAGCAGGTGCTCATCAATTTGCTCCGCAATGCCGTCGAAGCGCTGGGAAAAAATTCAATATCCGACCGAACCGTGTTGGTACGCACCGAAATTGTCGACGACGCTGTGCAAGTCGCCGTCCACGATAACGGCTGCGGCATCGGCGCCGACCGCGTCGCCAAATTGTTCGAGCCCTTCTTCTCCACCAAGTCGGAAGGCATGGGCCTAGGCTTGGCGGTCTGTCAGTCCATCGTGCAATCTCACCAGGGCCGGCTCTGGGTCGAATCCAACTCCGCCGAGGGCACTACCTTTTATTTTACGCTGCCGATATTCAAGGAGGAACCACATCATGCCTACAGCCACCCTTGATCCCGTCTTTATCATCGACGACGATCCCGCCGCCCGCGAATCCATGGCCGCCTTGATTCAATCTCATGGCTTGCAGGCCGAAACCTTCGCATCTGCCGAAGACTTTTTGGCACGCTTCGATCGCTGCCAAACGGGTTGTATCGTGGTCGACGTCCGCATGACAGGCATGTCGGGCTTGGACTTGCAGGAACGGCTGATCCAGGAAGGGACCGATCTTCCCCTGATCGTCATCACCGGTTACGGCGATATTCCCACGGCGGTGCGCGCCATGCGCAACGGCGCCACCACATTCTTGGAAAAGCCCTGCAGCGATCAAAAACTGTGGGAGTCGATCTCGCAGGCCTTGGAAACCGAAGCCGCCGGGCGCGGCCAACGCTTGCTGCGCGGCGAAGTCCGCCGCCGCTTGACAACCCTCACCTCCGACGAGCACCGCGTGCTGGAAAAACTGATTGAAGGCCGCCCGAACAAAACCATCGCCCGAGACTTAGATCTCGGCTTACGCACCGTGGAGCTGCGGCGGGCCATGATTCTGCAAAAGATGCAGGCCTCCTCGTTGGCTGAGTTGGTGCGGATGGTGGTCATCTCTCGCGAATCTATTCACTCCTCTAGCGCCCCGCAGCGGATAAGTGCCGATGCCCCCGATGTCCCGGCCGAACTGCCTCATTCCCCCCGGTAGCGACGGGGCTGGCGATTGCTCAACGGCTCGCTAAAATGACTGTTGGCTCCTCGCAGGGCTGAATCTTGTCCTCCGCCCCCGCAAACCAGTTCGGCACAACTTCCCCATGCCGCGCGATTGCGATTCCTCCACGCTCTCCGATGCCCTCATCGCTTCGCTACGTTTGGCCCTGGTGCCGGGCGTCGGACCGCTCATGCGTCGCAGCCTGCTGGAAAAATTTGGCACGCCTCAAGCTGTGCTGGCCGCCGCCCCAGCCGATTTACGCGCCGTCAACCGCGTGGGACCAAAGCTCTGCCGCGCCATTTGCTCGGCGCAAGAGCAAATCGACGTGGATGCCGAAATCGAAATCTGCCGCCGCGGGCAAGTTCAAATCATCACCGAGCTGGACGATGTTTATCCGCGGCTGTTACGCGATTTGCCCGACCCGCCCGGCGTGTTATTTGTGCGCGGGCAACTGTTGCCTGCCGATGCATTGGCCATTGCCATCGTCGGTTCCCGCCACGCCACGCATTACGGAATCACGCAAACCGAGCGCTTGGCAAGCGGTCTGGCGCGGGCAGGCTTTACCATTGTCAGCGGCCTTGCCCGGGGCATCGACGCGGCGGCGCATCGTGGCGCACTTACTGCCGGCGGCCGCACCATTGCCGTCCTGGCCAGCGGCGTATTGAACGTTTATCCGCCGGAAAATCAGCAATTGGCGGAAGAAATTGCCGCCCACGGCGCCGTCCTTAGCGAATCTCCCCCTCGCTTCGAGCCCCTCCGCGGCATGTTTCCGCAGCGCAATCGCATCATCAGCGGCCTCTCGCTTGGCGTGCTCGTGGTGGAAGCCTCACTCCGCTCCGGCGCGCTCATCACCGCGCGGCATGCAATGGAACAGGGCCGCGACGTCTTCGCCGTCCCAGGCCCCATCACCAGCCGGATGTCCCACGGTTGCCATCGCCTCATTCGCGATGGCGCCAAGCTGGTCGAAACCGTCGACGACGTGCTGGAAGAACTCGGTCCGCTGGTCGAAGCGATTCCGGCCCGAAGCGATGGCCGCGAAATCCATCACCCGGCCGAACTGGCGCTGAACGATTTGGAACGCCAGGTTTTGGCCGCCGTGCCCGAAGATTCCACCACCGTCGATTCCGTGATCGCCGCCAGCGGCCTGGCCGCTTCCCAGGTGCTGTCCACATTAAGCGTGTTGGAAATGCGCCGTCTGGTCCGCCGGTTGAGTGCAAATTCGGTACTGCGACTTTAACAATCCAACAAAAATCCCTCTTGTCCCGTGATCGCCGGTGCCACGCCCATTTTCTCCCTCTCCCCTTGTGGGAGTGGGCCGGGGTGAGGGGTTCAAGAGCGGTTGAATTCATTCAATGTTTTAAGGGGAGAGTTCCATGCTCAAATCATTCACTCGTTGCTGGAAACCGTTGGTCGTAGCCTCGGTGCTGTTCACTGTCGCACTCGCGAAAGCGCAGAATGATTCAACGCCCACGGCCAATACCACGCCCCCATCCAACGCCGCACCGCCGGCCAGCGCCGCCCCGCAACCCAAAGCTCCCGACAATCAAACCAAGTCGGTCGTCGCTCCCCGCACCGGCGTGCTCCATCCGCATTACAACCCGTCGTTGCCCACCTTGTTTCTAATCGGCGATTCCACCGTCAAAAACGGCCGCGACACAGGCTCCGATGGCCTTTGGGGATGGGGCCATCCACTGGCCGCTTATTTCGATCCAGCAAAAATCAATGTCGAAAACCAGGCCCTCGGCGGCACCAGCAGCCGCACCTATCTCACCGCCGGACACTGGGACCGCGTCGTTGCCCTCCTCAAGCCCGGCGATTTCGTCATGATGCAATTCGGTCATAACGATGGCGGCGGTCCCAACGGTCGTGGTTCGCTCCGCGGCACAGGCGACGAAACCAAAGACGCCCCCGCCGATGCCAACATCAACGGATCGCCCGAAACCGTCCATACCTACGGCTGGTATCTGCGCAAGTACATTGCCGACATCAAGGCCAAAGGGGCCACACCGATTGTCTGTTCCCTCATTCCCCGCAATGAATGGACCGACGGCAAAGTCCGCCGCGCCAAAGACACCTACGCTGGTTGGGCCGCAGGCGTGGCCCAGCAGGAAGGGGCGTTGTTCATCGATTTGAACAGCATCATCGCCGATCATTACGACATGCTCGGCCAAGACGCCGTCAAGCCGTTCTTTCCCAAAGAGCACACCCACACCGCCTGGCACGGCGCCCTGCTCAATGCCCAGTCCGTCATCGAAGGCATCAAAGCTCAGCCTGACTTCCCGCTCAACAAATTTCTTTCCGCCGACCCCCATCCCACGAAACCAGCCACAGACCCGACCGATGGCTAATTGATTCTCAGAAAGATTCAGAAATCTGCTGAAACTTGGTTCGGGGTGACAACGTGCTGTCACACGCGATAATAAAGTACCGCGTGAAGTGGCGAATGAATTGTTAAAACAGTGCAAGCAAAAAGGGGTAACAAAAAATGGCACAAATTACAGGGGTAAATGTCACCTTTCATACCACCCGTGACGATAAGGACGACCAAGATATCGTCAGCATTTCTATCGTTGCGCGGGGAAGCGATAGCGCGGTCGGGGCGCCTGTTTCCGTTGGTGGCGGTAATAAATGGGACAACGATACAACCGTCGGTCCTTTTTTCGTAGCCATTGCTCCCCAAGAAAGTTCGACGCTTGATTTGCATATCGACAAGACGGGCACCGACGGCTGGATTTACCATGTATCCGTCGCGGGAGTCGTTATTGGCGGTGGTCAGGTCACGTTGATCGCCAATTCGCAAGAAATTCACTTCGAAGACGCAGTTGAATCCATTTCATTGCCCTTGGGATAAAAGTGGATAGACGAACAAGTCCATCCCCAAGTGATGCAGCAGGGGATCCACGAAGCCTTTACTCACGCCGTCTGCTCGGAAAACACGTCTAGCGCGGCGGACTTTTATAATATTTGGCGCGAAAGCCGCCACGCAAAACTCGCAGGCGCCGGCCACTCTACAAAAGACCTTGCCTGTCGCCCTACCCCGGCGGCCACTGCATGGGCCGGCCGCCAAGAATATGAAAGTGCAAATGATCGACGGTCTGGCCCCCGTGGGGACCGTTGTTCACCACCACGCGGTAACCATCCTTCAGACCCAGTTGTTTGGCCAGCTTGGGAATGATCGACCACAGATGAGCCAGCAGCGGCACATCGGCGGCAGTCAGCGCGTCCAGATTGACTATTTCTTGTTTAGGGATCACCAGCACGTGGGTCGGCGCCTGCGGCGAAACATCGCGGAATGCCAGGCACAGGTTGTCCTCGTACACAATGTTGGCGGGAATCTCGCGGTCGATGATCCGCTTGAAAATCGTCTTGGGCATGATTCAGCCTCCGCTTTCCATTCCCAACTGTTTCATTTTGCGGTACAGGTTGGAGCGATGCAGACCGAGCAAGTCGGCAGCGTCGCTCATGTTGCCGCCGGTGCGGCCGATGGCTTTGTGAATATACTCGATTTGAAAGCGGTCCGTCGCGCTCGACAAGGGCTGGTCAACCATCAGCAAATTGGACGTTTCCGGCGAGGGAGACAAAATGAAGGCCAAATCGCCTGGTTCGATTACGTCGCCGACGACGAGAAACGCCAATCGCTCCATCAAATTCCGCAATTCGCGCACGTTGCCCGGCCAGGGATGTTGGAGCAGCCGCTTTCGGGATTCAGCGGAAAACTTGGGCGATTTGCGGCGCGCCCGGCGGCAAAAATCCGATAAAAAGTGTTCGGCCAACAGCAGAATATCATCTCCTCGATCGCGAAGCGGCGGCAATTCCAACACGACTACGTTCAACCGAAAGAACAAATCTTGGCGGAATTTCCGGGCGCGCACCATGTCGGTCAGGCTTTGATTGGTGGCCGCCAGCACTCGCACGTCGACCGGAATGGGCTTCGACCCGCCCACCCGAACGACCACTTTTTCCTCCAGCACACGTAGCAGTTTTGATTGCCCGCCGGGACTCAAGTCGCCGATTTCATCCAGCAGCAGCGTGCCGCCGGCAGCCAATTCGAATTTGCCCGGGCGCGATTCGTGGGCGTCGGTAAAAGCGCCTTTTTCGTGTCCGAACAGTTCGCTTTCCAGCAGCGTTTCGGCAATGGCCGCGCAGTTGACGGCGACAAACGGCCGGTCGCGCCGCGGACTGCGATAATGAATCAACTGGCTGACGACTTCCTTCCCTGTGCCGTTTTCACCCAACACCAGGACAGCCAAATCGGTATCGGCCACGCGGCGGATGGTCGAGCGCAAAGCCTCGATGGCCGGGCTGTTGCCCAACAGTCGCACGTCTTCCGCCGCTTGGTTGACCATCTGCCGATGCGATTCCAGCAATCGCTGACGATCTTGAACGTTTTCAAGCGCCACCGCGGCATGCGAGGCTAATTCCACCAGCGCAGCTTCATCGTCCCCGGTAAAATCGCCGGCCCGCTTGTTGATGACCTCAAATACTCCCAACAACTCGCCCGCCGGGGAGCGAAGCGGTACAGCAACCAAAGTGCGAGTTTGGTAACCCAATTGTGTGTCAACGCGCCGATTCACGAGGTCACGCGTTTCACGGTGCGAAATCCGCTGCGGTTGCTCAGTACGCAAAACTTCACCCACAACGCCAGCATCGTCGGGCACACGCAATTCGCCGCTTGCCACGCCTAGCGCGGGCCGTCCCACGAGCAAGTGATTTGCCCGATCCCACAGAAAAATGCTGGCCCGGTCTGCTTCGAGCAGCTGGGTAGATGCCTCGGCCATCTGATTCAATAGCGTTTCCATTTCTTGTGGGCGGCCCCATTGTTGCACGATGGAAAGAATGGTTTCGGCTTGGGTAGCGCGCTGGCGTAGCTTGCCGCGTGCCCGAACCATTCTCAATCCGGCGCCCAGCGCCGCCGCAATCGATTCCAAACCTGGCGGCAGCGACGGCGCCCGGTCGGCCGCGATGGCCGAATTTCGGTTCATGCCGCTGCGATGCAGCAGCAACACTTCGCCAGAATGCTCACGGGCCGATAACGGCGCGGCCAGCCAAGGTCCGGCGACTTGAGGCGATTCACGATCCAAGCACTCAGCAACCAAATCCGTGGGCCACGCTTGCTGCAAGCCAGCCTGGGCCACGCACTGGTTTCCCCACCCGGCGCACGTTACAGCGACTAAATCAGCCGACAGGGCGGGTAGCAACAGAGGAAGCGTTTCGTTCAAGTAATCGGTCGCACTGGCCGGTTGCTCGGCGCGCAAAAGAAGCTCGGTTGCAACTGGCGTTGTATTTTCGGCCCGGTGCCGGGATTCCGAGGAGATCGAATTCATGGTGGCTAAAGTCGATTGCGCTTGTTTTTGCTCGCTTCAATTTAATACGCGACACATTGACGCTGGATCGTGGCAAATCTGATACACAATCGTACAATCGGTATCATTGTGGTGACAATGGACCTATCGATACCAGGGCATTGATCGATGGCGATCCAAGCATTATCTTCAACGGCCAGATAGAGATACACACAATCGGATAGGAGGTAATCATGGGGATGTTTGATGGAAGAAAAGGCCTGATATTGGGCGTGGCCAACGAACACTCCATTGCTTGGGCCATCGCCAAGCAGATTCTGGCCGAGGGCGGTTTGTGCGGTTTTTCCCATTTGCCCGACCGGCCCGATGACGAACGACAGCGAAACCGCCGCCGTGTGTCGCAGCTGACCGACACGCAGCCAGGGGCAAAGTTTTTGGCGCCACTGGATGTCAGCAAAGACGCCGATATTAAGTTGTTCATGGACAAGGCCGCCAGCGAATTCGGCAAAATCGACTTTCTGTTGCACTCCATCGCCTTTGCCAATACCGACGATTTGGCACGTCCGACCATCGAGACCAGCCGCGAGGGTTTCAAACTGGCGATGGATATCAGCGCGTACAGTTTACTGGCGTTGTGTAGCGCCGCCAAACCGATCATGAATGCCGGTTGTGCTGTTTTGGCGCTGACTTACTTCGGCGGCGAAAAGGTAGTCCCCGGTTACAACGTGATGGGCATCTGCAAAGCCGCGCTAGACGCATGCGTAAAATATGCCGCTTTCGATTTGGGCCCGGCTGGCGTGCGAGTAAACGCCATCAGCGCCGGCCCGCTACGCACCTTGGCGGCGCGCGCCGTCGGATCGGATGGAATGGAAGAGCTTTATCAAATGATGGCTCCCATGGGCCGCAACATCACGCACGAAGAAGTGGGCCGCAGCGGTGCATTTTTGCTGTCGCCGGCTTCGGAAGGCATTACCGGCGAAATTCTCCATGTCGACGCGGGCTATAACATCATGGGTTCGCCTGGGCGACTACTGGAAAAATTCAAAAAGTAACCCGCGGTTAATTAGTCAAGAAGACGATTGCAGCCGACATTCATCATGCCAGCGATTACAGAAAAACCGACTGTCGTGGCGATTGCTGTTGTGGAGCAT
Source organism: Pirellulales bacterium (assembly GCA_035499655.1). Lineage (NCBI taxonomy): Bacteria > Pseudomonadati > Planctomycetota > Planctomycetia > Pirellulales > Pirellulales bacterium. Next base: position 18,427 of record DATJYL010000215.1, on the reverse strand, counting down.
CAAGGGCAGTTTTTAGTGGGCCGGCGGCCACTGGGCGCGCCGCTGGCAGGGTTAGCAGAGTTTCCAGGAGGAAAAGTCGAGGCGACCGAAGCGCCGGAAGCCGCTGCCGTGCGAGAATGCCAGGAAGAAAGTGGAATCGCCGTACAAGTTTTGGGAAAATATCTATCCACGCTTTATCGTTATGATCACGGCTTGTTGGAAGTTCATTTTTTTCGCTGCCGCCCGGTCGATGCCGGCGGTAATCGTGTGAGTCCAAATGCGCCATTTCACTGGACGCCGGCAGAGAAACTTGCCACTCTCGAATTTCCCGCTGCAAATGCTCCCTTGACAGAGATCTTGCTGCGCGAAGCAAAAGTCGTGCGGACGGAGACGTAACCGCTCTGCTGGGCCGGCCGACGTCCGATTTTCAACGCATCAGCGTCAAGTCGCTATTATTTGCCAAATTCCTGCCAGGAAATCGCTCTAGGAGTTTTGGCGCTCGGGCGGGTAAACTTTGCAACCTTTACAAAATAGAAAACTGTGACGTTGATAGATTGCAGGTTAAACAAGTTCCGCAGTATTCGTGCAAGGCAATACCTTGCAGCGTGTTGTGAACGAGATTGTGCATTGTAGCGTCGATGCAAACATGTCGTGGCACATAACATGCTCATGGGCAGCCGGCGCACAGCGGGTCGTTGAACTTTAATGGGTTGACTGTAACGATACTTCCCGCCCCCCGCCGTGGCCGCATTGATGCTGGCCGCGAATTTCCCGCCGCGTTTTGTTTGTGGAGACCCAGAGCATGGAAGCTCGCATCTTTCCCGCCGCCGCTTTGTTGGCGGTGGCCGTTATGCTGAATCCCCGCGTCTTGTTGGGCGCTGGAACCCGGACGGCGAATTTTGTCATCGATGCGCCCACGCCGGAATTGGCCGAAGAAATCGGCCAGGCGGCCGAGCGCTATCGCCACGATTTGGCGATTACCTGGATCGGTTCGCCGATGCCGAATTGGTCGCGCCCGTGCCCCATACACGCCGACGTGGCGCCGAATTTGGGGGCCGGCGGTCAAACAAGTTTTGTATTCGCAAATGGTGAAGTTGGCGATTGGGACATGAGAATTCAAGGCTCGGAAGAGCGCATTTTAGATAGCGTTTTGCCGCACGAAGTCACACACACGATTTTTGCCAGTTATTTTCGACGGGGATTACCACGTTGGGCTGACGAAGGGGCCTGCACCACGGTAGAGCATTGGTCGGAACGAAATAAACAGCAGGTAATGCTGGTCAACTTTTTACGCACTGATCGTGGCATCGCCTTCGACAAGCTGTTCGCTATTAAAGAATATCCGCACGATGTGCTTCCGCTGTACTCCGAGGGTTATTCGTTGGCTCAGTATTTAATCGAACAAGGAGGCCGGCAAAAGTTTCTGCAGTTTGTGGGCGATGGAATGAAATCCGAAAACTGGCCCGCCGCCACGCAAAAATACTACGGCTATCCGAATTTACAAGCATTGCAAGATGAATGGCTCGGCTGGGTAAAACAAGGAAGCCCAACGCTCGTGGCACAACAGCCCAATGGTGGTTTGGCCGCTAACGGTCGGCCAGAGTCGTCAGGCGGCGGCCCCTTGTATAGGGCCCAAAGCGATGATCGAGATTCGCTTGCCAGTGGCACGAATAGCGCGCCAATTGCGGGCCACCATCCGGCGGCATCGTGGAGTAAAAACTCAGACGCTGTCGACGACCAGGGTTGGGGACCGGTACGCGATTCCAGCGACGTGGCTTCGACGGTAGATTCCGCCGCGGGAAGTCGGAGCGTTTACGAGCGTTCATCAGCCCCGCCTTCGCCCAAGAATCCGGAATATCTGGCCCAGCGCGATGTTCCCAGTTTGGCGTCCACCGGTTCGACATCGAATGACGCCGCACAAGGGCACCAAGTGCTGCTGCAATGGACCCGCTAACGGCAACGAGGCTTAGCCCGGCGGAAAAATCGACCAGGTGAGGTGGTAAAACACCGGCGCGGCAAAGCAAATCGAGTCGATCCGGTCTAACACGCCGCCGTGCCCTTCGACCAGGGTGCCGTAATCTTTCACTCCGCGATCGCGCTTAATGGCTGACATCGTCAGGCCCCCGCAGAATCCTAGGATGCTGATAATCAGCGTCATGCCGGCCGCTTGCCACGGTTGAAACGGTGTGGCCCAATACAATGCCGCGCCCAACAACGTGTTGCTGGCCACTCCGCCCAAAAATCCTTCCCATGTGCGGTTGGAACTGATGCTGGGCACAATCACCCGTCGCCCTATGAGTTTGCCCCAAATGTATTGTAGGGCGTCTCCCATCTGCACCATCAAAATAAAAAAGAATAGCAGGCGGTAGTTGGAGCCCGCATATTCTTTAATGTTTAAGTACAACAGTGCCGGCGCAAAACTCAGGCAATAAACGCAAATTATCAATCCGGTCTGAATTTTAGCCACGCGCTCCAAGTAACGTTTGTAATCTCCCGAAAGGGCGATTCGTGCGGGCACAAATAAAAACGCGTAAACCGGAATCAGCACGTTGAAAAGTTGATAGGCGTTAAGGCCCACCAAAACATATTGCAGCGGCGTGAACAGAACGAAGGCCCAAAACAGCGCCCGATGATCTCCCTGCCGCGTCGGTGTAATGGTGATAAACTCACGCAGGGCCACGAACGAAATAAAGCCGAACATGGCCACCGTCCAACCCTTGCCGATAAACCGGGCCGTGGCCAACAGGGCGCACATCATCCACCAGGCGCGCAGCCGGAGATTAAAAGACCGTACGGCCGCGGCATTCAGTCCTGTATCGGGGTGCCGTTTCAGAAACTGCCCGACAATGGTGGCCACCGTCAGCAAGACCAACACACCACCGACCAGAGATAATGTTCTCCAATCTTCCATTGCGGGTATGTTCAATCCAGGGGTCGTTAGGGCAGATTTGAAGGCGAACGGAGTTTAACGGCTTTACCCATTCAGCGCTAAGCCCCCGGCCGTATGATCGCGTAATTCAAAAGGGGTCGCATCCATGACAAAGTTAGGTCATTCCATGACATTCGGCGGCCCGGCGTTCAAACATCTTTCAAGCGCCGGACAGCCTCCCTGGCACGCCGCAGAAAGTCGTTTTTGGGTTCCCCTTTATCCAGCCAAATCGGTGGCCCAAAAGTGATGCAACTGAGCAGCGGGACGGGCAACACTTCGCCCCGCGGCAGCACGCGGTTCATGTTATCGATGTACACCGGCACCAGCTCTAAGTCGGGACGTTTTTTGCCAAGATAGTACAACCCGCTTTTGAACTCGCCGATTTCGCCGTCGATGCTGCGGCCCCCTTCGGGAAAAACAATCAAAGATTTGGTGTCCCCCATTTCGCGTATCATGATGTCGATAGGGCTGTTATGGACTTTGATTTCGGTCCGGTCGATGAGCAGCGCGTCGAACACTTTCGTGGCGAAATACCGGCGTAGCGAGCCGTTGTTCCAATAATCCTTGGCGGCCACGGGCCGGGTGATATTTCGCAACTCCACGGGCAACGACGACCACACGACCAACGCGTCCAAATGGCTAGTGTGGTTGGCAAAGTAAACGCGCTGGCAGGTGTCGGGCTGGCAGTCAACCCAACGGGCGCTGGCGCCGCTTAAAAACTTGGCGAGTGCAGCCAGGAAGGTGCCGGTCATCCAGCAAATGGGATTCCGATCGGACGGGGGCACGGCCCAACGATAGCGCCGCAGACCCGCCTGTCGGGAATTACGAGGAAGCGTGGCGGAAAGCTGCATATTATCCCGCTTTAGGGGCCGTGCGGAAAGCCCTCATCGCCGCCCGGTACACAAAGAAAAGAATTGCTGCTGTGGTCATGATTCGGTTCCATCCCTGGTTAACAGCCGCCGCCCCGGTGCGGTTCATCCTTATGGCCGCGAATTGCGACCGTTCAGTACGTTGCCGGCAGACAGTAGAGGGTCACACAGCAAATGAAGAAGATTCGTGGCAAAATCTGCGGTTTGCAAGGCCTTTTATGGGGTCTCAGCACCGCCAGATGATCGAGAAAGTGGCAAAATTGAAGTCTTGATGTTGGGTGTTATATTGGGAGCACAACAGACACACTCACTGGGAAACAAACCATCAAGGGGTAAATCTTATGGAAGATCAGGAACCGAAGGTGTTTCCATTGCTAAGGGCATATGACTTCGCGGAACAACACGGTATGTCACAAGATGCCGAAGACATCAGAGAAATGGAAATCGAATGGGATCGAAGTTATGACTCGTCTGTTCGGCGTGGCAGGATGATCGAGTTATTCGAGAAACGAGGACTCCTGCCACAATTTATTGATGAGAAGTGGCCACTTGGACGGTCTCCGCAAGGTGAATCAAAAATACGACAAAGCACTAAAATATGGCGAGACTACGTTGCATATTTATCAGGTAATGCTTCGTCCAATTCAGAAAAGCAAGAAGAGGAGCAAGATGCGTTAGAATTTGCGCTAGAGGCTCACCTTCGAGATTTCCTAGCCAAGAATCTTGATCGAGTCGAAGCCGGTCTGCAACTGTATGTGAATGGTGATGAAAGCGGCAGAGAATTTAACGTTGATGACGGACGCATAGATTTGCTTGCGGTTGATCGTGACAAAAAATATGTTGTGATTGAATTGAAGCTTTCTAGAGGGCGCAACAAAACACTTGGGCAGCTATTGTATTACATGGGTTGGGTTGATAAACATCTCGGCAATGGGCCATGCCGAGGCGCGATCATCGCCAACGAAATTACAGACGATCTTCGAGTTGCTGTTTCTCGTGTTCCTGGAGTTTTTTTGGCACGCTACAAAATGTCGTTTTCGGTCGACCGAGTGATATAATGCAAAAATAGTCTTTTGAAACGAACTATAATTAAATGCCATTAAACCTTTACCCGAACGTCCAGGCGTCGGGTTCTGTTCCAACGGATTGGATTCCCCTTAAAGGATCGGCCCTGAAGTATCCTGTGCGGAATAAGCGGCTGCGGTTGTTATCGGGTTCGTGGCAGAAAGTCATCAAACCAGGAAATACAGGTGAAATCCATTACTTCGAACACGGTACCGGACAGGTTGCCGGTGTAAAGTTTTTCCCTAAACAAACCACCATGCCATGATGAAGACGATAGAACTTGCAAAGATTCTGAATACAGACACTGAAGCCACAGGACGTGGTTTATTCGTGCTGTTGAATCTGGGCATTATCGAATCGCTAGCCAATGGCGGAATTAGTCCGCTGGATGCGACACGGTTGTTTTACCATGCCGACAACTGTCAATTTGTGAAAGAAAAACTGCGAGACAAAACGGCAGATGAAATCATGGGCCGTGGCGTGCAGTTGCAGGATTTGTTCGACGCCCTGCCTACTAAAGAAGCTCAGCAAGAATTTCAGCGAGAGTTGGCTGCAATTCGGTCGCTTTGCCTACAGCTTCTGGATCAGCATGAATTGGTCGCCTAATGGGACGATATTTTTAGCGCCAATTACCATCTGAAACGGCGTCCCGCTTCTGCCAATACAGCCGTTCGAGCAGCTCCTCGTAGCCGTCGACCATCCGGTCCAGCGACCAATTTTCCACCACATGGCGGCGGCCAGCAGCCCCCAACCGTTGGGCTTTGGCAGGATCAAGCAAAAGTTCCGTCAAGCGGTCGGTCATCGTCAATTCGCCACCCGGCGGCACAAGGAACCCGGTCACGCCGTCGATCACGGTTTCCGGCACGGAGCCGACTTTGGTGGCCACGACAGGCTTTGCCGTGGCGAGCGCTTCGAGAATCGAAACCGGATTGGCCTCATTGTGCGAGGTGAGCACAAACACGTCCAATAAATTCAGCAACTGCGGCACGTCCGCACGCTTGCCGAGAAAATGGGCGTGATTGCCCAATCCAAGTTTTTCGGCCAGCGACTCCAATTCCGCACGGCGCGGGCCATCGCCGATGATTAGGAAATGAGCCTCAGGCAATTGCTGCCGCACACCCGCGGCGACCCGCAAAAACAGCTCGTGATTTTTTTCCGGCCGCAGCACGGCCACAATGCCTACCACCGGCGCAGCCGCGGGAATCTTCAATTGCTTTCGCAAATCGGCTTCGGGCGATCGCGGATAGAATATGCTTGTGTCGACGCCATTCGGAATGGGGCATACCCGATCGGCCGGTAAGTGCTCTCGTTCTATGAGATGTTGGGCATGGTTCTTGGCGACGGCCACAAACGCATCGGTCAGCAGAGTGAGTCGTCGATTCAGCCAGGTGATACCGTCGGGCCAACCGGTAGAATGCAACGCGGATACGATCACCGGCACGCCGGCGCGGCGGGCCGCCAGCCGTCCCCAAAACATTTTATCTCCCGCCCCCACCGTGACGACGGCATCGATTTGCCGCTCGCGCAACAGCCTTGTAAGCCGTCTCAACACGCGCACATCGAACTTGTGCCGCAACAAGTCGGCATACACAGGAATTTCCCGCGACAATTTTTCCCCCAATTCGCCCAACTCTTTCAAACAGCACAACTCGGGTGCAAAGCGAGATCGATCGAGTCGTTGAATCAAGTTGAATAGTAATGTTTCCGCACCTCCGACGTGCAAGGACGTGCTGTAAAACGTCACGCGCAACGGTCGCGGCGGCGGCGATTCAACTTCGCGATGAGACACATCGCTGTTCCCAAGGCTGTAACCCGAATCGGCGGGAGTGTATGCATCAACTCTCGTAGCCAAAGTCAGCGAGTCATCAGCGGCCGCCAAACGAGGACCAAACTTATTGGCGGAGTTGCTTTTCCAAAAGGCGCGCATGCGGCTGATGTACTCGTTCCACACTACAAGCAGGCGTTGTTTTTCCGCCTGGGAGAGAATTTGATTGGTAGCGCCGACTGCACCAATCACGGCGATCAACGTGAATATTGCCACCCACGGTCCAAAACTAAGCGCCAGCGGCAACAGCGATACAATCAACAGCGAGCGTTCAATCTTCATTCCCAGCCAAGCGCTAAAGCGGTAAATCAACGCCAAGGTTAATAAGTTGGAGGCCGCCCTGGCCCATACGGCGCCGTGCAGTCCAAAATGCGGAATCAAAATCAAATTAATGACAATGTTGGCAAGCAGGCCGATTCCCAGTGCCAGGCAACTCAACCGTGCGCGCTCCGCGCACCACAAATACAATTGGGCGATGCTGATCAAGCCGAACCACACGCTGAACGTTAATGTCCACGGCAGAACTTCTCTGCCCGCCGCGTATTTGCCATTGAACGCCACGTTGAACATGAACGGGCCGGCCAGCAAAATGGCAATCGATCCGACAAACAGCAACAGGCCGATCAGCTTCAGAATCAGGTTCATCCGGGCGGAGACCTGTTGCCGGTGACCCAATTCCCAATCGTGGCTGAGGTGAGGCAGAATCATCGTGCCTAGCAAACCGGCGATGGTCACCAGTAGCAAGGGAACAATTCGTGAGCTGTGGTAGGAACCAACCAGCGCTAGCGGATCTGCGACGGTGGACGTATGAATGATGAGGTAACGATCCACCACATCGAACAAATTGTACATCAGATTGCCCACCCATACCCAGGCGGCAAACGACAATAGTTTCGACCAAAATTTGCCGCTGTCGGCATCGACAATTGTGGCGGATTCCGGCGGAGCAAGACGCCACTGACGGCGCAAAAACCAAATCATCCAGGCGACCTGCAGCGCACAAGCAATGCCATAAGCGGCCACCAAAGACACGGCCTGAGTTCGCCAGGAAAACAATAAAAATATGCCGAAACCGGCAAACATGATGCTGTTAAAAAACTGCACCACCGCCGTGACGCGCGCCATGCGCAGGGCGGTCAGCAGCTCGGTGAGGTAATTGAAGGCGATCACGATTGCCAGGCAAATGGCCAGCGCAAGCACCAATTGCTTTTCGTCGGATCGGCCGAACACGATGGTCGAAATCCACGGTCGTGCAATGCAGATCGCACTTACCACCGCAGCGGTCAGCGCGGTGCAAACAATCGCAGTCCGCTTTAACAGCCGATTCAATTGGCCGCGCTGTCGAAAGTATTCGACGTAACGACCGAAGCTGCCAGGCAAGCCCAAAACGGCTAGGGGTGCCCCCAATGTTAGGAACCCAAAAGCCATGTCCCATTGGCCCAGGTCTTGCGGGCTGAGCCAGCGGCAGACCAAAACGCCGCGGACAAATCCGATAAAGCGCTGCACCGCCGTCAGGGTAAGCAGCACCACCACGCTTTCGGCTAAACTATCGGTGCGCAATCCGCCTCGGGGAACAACAGATTTACCATTGTCATTCACCGCTGGCTGGCTCGGTGGCGCTGCCGCAGTCGGCGGATTGGGCAATTTGTCATGGGTTATATCGAGCACCGCCGACATTTGAACCTCAACCGGGTACAAGTTGTTCGACCAGTTGCTTTTCTTTCCGCCGCTTTCTATCCCGCGGAAAAAGCAGTAATTTCAAATCAGGCTTCGGCCATCTCGCTGCACGGCAACTCAGGTGCCGATAACCGATAATCGAACGTAAAGGTGGGCTTAAGGTGACGCGGGTCGATGGTGGCCCAGTTTTTCAGCCGCAGCATGTCGTCCGCATGAAAGCGGCGAATGTGGAACGAATCGTCGCCGGGAAAGTTGTAGTCGCCGTAAGCCGAACAAAAGGCTTCGTAACCATGCTCCTGCAGGAGCTGGACTGCCTGTGCGTTGAGGTTTTGCGGCAATCCATATGGAAACGCGAAATAGCGCATTGGTTGGTCAACGGCGGCTTCAAGCTCCTCGCCGGCAGCGATCACTTCGTCAAGCAGTTGGCTCTCGTCGGTGACGCGGCCCAAATCAGCATGCGTACGCGTGTGGGCGCCAATTTCGACGCCGCTTTTGGCCATCCAGCGTAGTTGCTCAATCGTATTCGGAATTCCCCGACCGTTGTTGGCTACATCATGTGCGAACCTGACCCCATCCAACACATGCCGCGAACTGACAAAGTACGTGCAAGGGATTCCATGACGAATTAACAGTGGAATGGCTTGTTCACAGTTTTCCGAGTAGCCATCGTCGAAAGTGATGCAGGCGGCCAGACGGTCGTTGGAACCGGAGCGTATTCGGCGCTGGGCCTCTTCCAGCGAAATCAGTTGGCAATGTCGCTCGAGCCAGAAAATTTGCTTTTGGAACAGACGGTTGGAGTGCGTCCAATGTCGGCTCCCATCGTCGGCAATGCGGTGATAAAACAGCACGAGAATTGGCGCCCGCCCTTGTGCCGCAAGCCGAGCGCGAAGCCAACGCCGGTAAGGCAACGTGGCGTTGCAATAACCACCCAGAAGCAACGGGTGAAAAGTTTGCCGAAGGTTCATGGTCGTTTCCTTACGGCGATTGCTGTGGGTGTGCACTAGATGCCGATTTTCGCAGTCGCGTCAGTTCCAGGCCGCTTTTGATCCACTGCTTCACATTCTGTCCAGCCAGCCACGCCTGATGCCGCAGCCGGGAAGAAGCGCGCCGCGGAATCACACGGATCGTAAACATCGGCTGCGGCGCCGCACGCCAATGGGCTTTGTACGGTTCGTCGCCGCGGAGAAAATCGTACGCAAGTTGGCCGCGTTCAATCGCATTTCGAATGGAGGCCATGTTTGCCAGCTCGCCCGGTTGCACTTTCAATCGTTCGGGATCGATGCCGCATTGGTAGGCATACATGATGTCCGTGCCGTGTAGCCGATATTCAACCGCCAACGGTTTGCCTTCCATTTCCAACCAAGTCAGCGTGGCTCGCCCATCGTGAAAAAAACGCCGGGACAACTCGCCGTGCAGCGCTAAAAACTGTTCTGAGGCGAAGCAGCCGGGCATGCCCCGTCGCTGCCAATTCCGCTGGTGCAGATCGACCAAGATGTCGAACCACGTAGCAACGTCATCCTCGGTTTGCGCTCGACGAATTTGCACCAGGCCTGATTGAAAATAGTTCTTGTCGGCGCGCCGCAAGCGATTGCGGTGAGGCTTGGAAAGCACCATCAGAAATTCTTCCCAAGTGCCGGGAAGTGTGATCCGCCACGTGTTCAGCCCGGGGGTGCGATGGACGGTGCTCCCCTCTTCCTGCAATTGAGCCAGCAGCAGCCTGACCGGCAAATCGTCGTCTGAAACGCCGATAAATTCCATGCGGTCCCAACGGCTAACGGCAATCGCGGAACTCTGATTTTGAATGGTCAGCCAGTCGGCCAAAGCGGCGGCCACAGCCTGTTCTTCGCCGCGGTCACACAACAGGCTGAGATAATCGCTGCACACCTCGCCGTCGCCCAAAAAGCGGATTACGCGCGCACCACTGCGCGAAACCTGCCGGTACCACGGCGCAATGGCTACCAAACGATTGTTTTCGTCCCACACGGTCAGCACAAACAATTCGTGATCGCGCTTGGGGCGGCCATCGTTATGGCAGGCGTAATGCCGCCACCAGGCTTCTACCCATTCCCAGCTTCGAAAAGGCACGCCGTCGGAAAGCTCGTTCCAACGCTCCTTCAGCGGCAAGAGTGAAGCGAAATCGAAATGGCGGTTGATGTGCATGGACTGCGGTCCGGTTAATAATTCCTGATCCGGGCCTCGGCCGAGATTGCTTGTGCGCGGGGGATTAGCCGAACGGCTGGAACCGCGTCGGCAAACTGCATTGCATATCGTGCGCCGCGGTACGCCCATAGTGGCCGTGCCGGTCTGCTGTCGAACGGGTCAATTACTGAAACATTCCGCGCCCAAGCGTTTAAGGCAAATGGTTTTGCCGGCGCGTGGACAAAAATCATCGGCGGTCATGCCGATTGACGGGTGTTGCAATTTGGCGGTATGTGGCGTGGCGGAAACAAATCGTTGCCATTGATCAACATGCCCGATTTGCTTCAACGCCGCTTTACCCACCGCAGCACCCGACCAGTTGCGTCGCAAAGGGATGATGAAACGCGAGTTGCGACTCTTTACGACCGCAGAAATACACACTCCACGATGGTCGGCATTGGCTTTGCTTACCTCAGTCATCGCCGCAGGTGTTTTGCCTGTTGGCTTCATCGATCCCTCGCCAAGCAGCCCGCACAGGACTCTTCCCATGTCGCCGACCAACAAGCCAGTTATCACCCCCATCGAAGTGTTTCGCATTTTGCGCGAACATCCGAAGCGCTGGATTGCACCCTTGGTGGCGGTTCCGCTGTTAGCGATGGTGTACGCCGTGTTGCGCCCGGTCTCGTGGGAAGCTTCGCAAGCGTTGATGGCCCGCGACGAAGCCATGGGCGCCAATGCACGTCCCGGAAAATTTCAGCAGCCCGACGACATGAAAACCACGCAGGAAACCATCCTGGAATTGGCCCACAGCCGTTCGGTGTTAAGCGCCGCGCTGGCCGAAGTGGGTCCCGATTCAAAATCAAAAAATGTCCCGTCCTGGCCGACCGATGCGGCAGTCGCCGCGCTGCAAGGCCACGTGAAGTTGGTGCCGCCCAAAGGAGCCGAATTCGGAAAGACCGAAGTGTTTTATTTGAATGTCGAAGCGGAAAATCGCCAGCGAGCCGTCGATTTGGCCGCCGCAATTTGTCGGCAACTACAGTTGCGATCGCAGGAGCTGCGCAATCAAAAAGCGCAAAGTCTGATCGCCGAATTAAGCAAAACCGTCGATTTGGCCAAGACCGATTTGAATAGCACCACCGAAGAATTAACGGCAATCGAAAGCCGCGTCGGGGCCGATCTAGGCGAATTGCGCATGCTCAACGATCTGGGCGGTGGCGACAGCCCATTGCGCCGTTCCATCAACGAAATGGATCAAGAATTGCGGCAAGCCCAACAGGCCATCGACGGCAATCAAGAATTGCTCTCTCTGCTGCAAGTCTCAAAAACCGATGGCCGGTCGCTGGCTTCGGCCCCGAATCGCTTGTTGGAGGCCCAGCCCGAACTGCGCCGTTTGAAAGACGGCTTGGTCGATGCCCAACTCCGCACCTCGCAACTGCTGGGCAACCTGACGGCCGACCATCCGTCGGTTGTCGCGGCCAAAATTGCCGAACAGGAAATTGCCGACAAAGTCCGGGCCGAAATCGATTCGGCCATCGTCGGCGTGCAATCCGATTTGCGACTTTCCCAAGCTCGGGCTGATCTTTTGAAATCTCAGTTGAACGACGCTCGGCAGCGATTGAGCACCTTAGCGGGCATGCGGGCCGAATACGCCAATCTGGTGGCGGAGCGTAATCAGCGGGCCGACATTCTGAAGACCGCCGAGCAAGAGTTGGCCGAATCACGAGCCAGCCAAGCGGCTGCTCTGACAGCCAGTTTGATTGCCGCTATCGACGCCCCGGTCGCCGGAGATTCGCCCGTTGGGCCTGGGAAGACGACCATCGTATTGGGCGGCATATTGGGCGGTTTGCTCTTGGGCTTGGGCATCGTGTTTCTCACGGTAAATCCGACACAATCGGAAGCCGTGCGACAAGCGACCCAATCGCAGCCTCTGGTAGGCGCCGAGATTCCGCCATTGGCCTGTGGAGAGTTTTCGCCTGTTGAGGGCAATGGACATCCTGTTCGTAAGTTTGCCTCTCATCGAGAACTCACGTCGGAGCATGAAATCGGTGGCCGCGATCTATCCTTAAAGCAGGCTTTGAGAAAGTTGACGCCAGTTCGCTAAACCAGCGGCGGCGGCAAACTTGCTTTCGGCCTCAGGAAGCACGTGCCGATGGATTTTTTAACAATCGTTGCCGCTTGTGCCGCCCTGGTTTGGATTGGCTGGTTTGTGCTGCGCGGCTCACTAGTGGGTGGTTGCTTAGCCGTGATGATTGTGAGCGCTTGCTTCGGTTATCAGTTTTGGCATGCCGACGGCGGACTCCCTCTGAGCGCGGATCGTGGGCTGATCGGATTAATGGCGATCGCCTACATCGTGCATCGCCGCTGGGGATTCAATGATCCAAAACCGACCGGACGCGCCGACTGGGTGTTGTTGGCTTTGCTGGTTATGTTGGGCATCAGCACCTTTACTCACAATTGGAAAGGTTCTGCCACTTCCACGCCGGCGGCCCACTGGATTTTTTACTGGCTGATGCCAGCCATGATTTATTGGATCGTGCGGCAATCGCCGTTAGACGATCGTACGGTCCGCCGCGCTTGGGGCGCACTGGCCCTGTTCGGCGTCTATTTAACATTCACCGCTTTGGCCGAAAGCACGGGCCAGTGGTGGGCTGTGTTTCCATCGTACATCTGCTCACCGACAACGGAGTTTTTCGGTCGCGCGCGTGGGCCGTTTTTAAATCCGGCCGAAATGGGGATTTATCTGATGGCCGGCCTGCTGGCAGCGCTAACTTTTTGGTCGGTGCTGGGCCGCCTTGGTCAATTAATCTTATTAGCATTTACGGCGTTAACCCTGGCAGCGGTATACGCCACACTCACCCGCTGTTCCTGGATCGGCGGCGGATTGGGTCTCGCCGTATTCATAGGTTTTAGCGTTCCCCGATCGTGGCGGCGTTTGTTTTTGTGTCTGAGCGCGATGGGAGCAATCACTCTATTCGCCGCCAAATGGGACAGCATGTGGAACATCAAACGCGATGTGAATTTAGATGCCGCCGCGTCGGAGGAATCGGCCGAGCTCAGGCCCATTCTGGCGGAAGTCGCCTATCAAATGTTTTTGGATCGGCCGTTGTGGGGTTGTGGCTTCGGCCAGTACGACCGCGAAAAACTCCCCTATTTGGCTGACCGTTCCAACAGCAGTCTCCCATTGGAAAAAGTGATTCCCTACGTGCAGCACAATGCGTTTTTGGCGCTGTTGGTGGAAACCGGGTTAGTGGGCATGTGCTTGTTTGTGCTCTTGCTGTTGCTGTGGCTTCACAGTGCCTGGAAAATTTATCGCGACCCCCGCACTTCGGCCGCAGTGAGACAATCCGGCATCATGTTTATGGCGCTCGTGGCAGCGTATTTGCCCACCGCGTTGTTCCACGATACAAACATCATGGATGGCGCTAATCTACTGATGTTTCTGGCCGCCGCGATCGTTTCCGGCCTGGCGGCAAACGCGGTCCCAATCAATACGAAAAAAGAAAATTCTTCGCTACATCAAAGAAAACCAGTTCCGGTGCTGGCGGCTCAATCGCTTTGAAGCGGCTGCGAATTTGGCCTCACCAAGATGTTGCCGGGCGGCAACAGCACGTTGATTGGCGGAAACAGTGAGGTGGCTCGGAACAATCTAAAACGCTGCCAGCTCAAGGCGGCTTCAATCCGCAACCGCTTTTTACATCAACGTTTACACCGACAGCGGATTTCTGAAACGCACCTTGGGCATGCTCTTTGCCTTTGAGTGGATACATGCCGAATCCGCAATTCTGGATTCATGATTGCCCAAACTTCCCCTTACGCAGTCATCCAAGGAGCAAGCATGTTGAAGCGTATGAGTAGGCAGCTCGGCCAATGGAAGCCATCCATTCAGCGCCTCATGAACGACGATGCAGGCACCGTGGCGGTTTTATCTCCACCGCACACCGCCGACCAGCACATCCCCGCCGCTCGGCCAAGATTATTCGTGCCCCGGCAATTGCCATCGCGGCAGCGGCTGGCTGTAGAAGCAAACATTCCCGGAATGCCGCTGATTTGGGCCGAAGGGAATTTATCGCCGGAATATCAAACTGCGAAGCGAGCCTTGGACATTGTCGGCTCATTAGCATTGCTTGTGCTGTTGTCGCCGATTTTGCTAACCGTTTTTGCCGTGCTGGTCGTGACAACCCGGGGCCGGCCATTGTTCCGGCAGGAGCGTGTGGGGCAGTGTGGCCGACGCTTCTGGATGTTCAAATTTCGCACCATGCGATTGGACGCCGACAAACTGCAACATTTAGTGCAAAATGAGCAAGACGGACCGATTTTCAAAAACCGTTGTGATCCCCGTGTGACGCGCCTCGGCCGCTGGTTGCGAAAAACCAGCATCGACGAAATGCCGCAATTGATCAATGTGCTGTTGGGGCAAATGTCGTTGGTTGGGCCGCGCCCGCCGGTCCCCAAGGAAGTGGCCAAATACAAGGCCTGGCAGCGGCGACGGCTGGCCGTGAAGCCTGGTTTAACCTGCCTCTGGCAAGTCAGCGGCCGCAGCGAAATCGGCTTCGAAGATTGGGTGCGAATGGATATCTGGTACCTGCGCCACCAAAATCTGTGGACCGATTTTAAGCTCCTCGTGCGCACGCCTCTGAAGGTTATCACTTGCAAGGGGGCCTATTGAACGGAAAGACGATTTGCGTTGGTTTGTCCACAGATCTTGTCGGATTTCCATAAGCAGGAACCCCCATGCCCATGAGCCCGACGCTGCTTGAACTGCCCAAGACGCCGTTGACCAAGGTGCCGTTTGCAGAGCATTTGCCTGATGGCAATGTCCCATGTCTGCATGGCGCCCCCGCCAATGCACCGCCCCCCCCTGCTACAGATATCCTGCGTGTTTTGCACGTCGTCAATGGCGAACATTATGCCGGAGCGGAGCGCGTGCAAGACTTGTTGGCCCTGCGATTGCCGCAGTTTGGCGTCGATGTGGCGATTGCCTGCATCAAGCCCGATCGTTTTCCCACCGATCGCCACTGCCAAAACACGCCGCTCTTCTCACTGCCGATGCGCTCCCGATTCGATTTGCGGCCGGCCTGGCGGCTGGCCCGAATTGTGCGCGCCCAGCGGTTCGACTTGATCCACACGCACACGCCGCGGACCGCGCTCATTGGTCAAATTGCGGCGCGGCTGGCCGGCGTGCCACTGGTACATCATGTGCATGGCCATACGGCCACTGAAGTTGGCTGCGGCTGGCTGGCCCGGCTATCGGCCTACTGTGAACGGGCAAGTCTTACCCGGGTAGCAGCCATCATTGCCGTATCGCCATCGTCGGCAGATTACATTCGCCGCTGGAGAGTTGCTACGGAACAAGTACATCTTGTTCCCAATGGCGTCTCCAAACGCAGTAATTTGGCCAACCGTCGCGCACCGAAAAATAGTTGGACCGTGGGCATGGTCGCACTTTTGCGTCCTCGCAAAGGATTAGAAGTGCTCCTGGAATCGCTGGCTATTTTGAACAGCCAGGGGATGCCGGTGAAGTTGCGTGTCATTGGCGGCTTTGAAACGCCGCAGTATCAGGAACATTCGCTGCAACTGGCCTGCGAGCTGGGCATTGGCAATCTCGTTGAATGGCGCGGTTTTCGGCAGAACATCAACAGCGAACTGGACGAGCTTGATCTGCTGGTTTTGCCCAGCATCTTGCCGGAAGGCATGCCGATGGCTGTGCTTGAGGCCATGGCTTCCGGCGTGCCCCCTATCGGCAGCCGCGTGGAAGGCATTGCCGATGTCATTCGCCACGGCCACGACGGGTTGCTGACAGAACCGAACAACGCCGGGGAATTGGCCAACAACATCGCGGCGGTTGTCACTGGGAAGCACGACTGGCAATCGCTGCGAGCCAACGCCGTGGCCAGTCACGCGGAGCGATTTTCCGATACCGCCATGGCCGCCGGTGTGGCCGAAATCTATCGAAGCGCGCTCAAGCGATGAGAACATCAAGCGTGGAAAACGATGCACCAACGCCAAGCCGAGAAACAACGATGAGTCTACCAAGTTGCGAAACAATGAAAACCGTCGGCATTCGCACAACGAAAAGCACCGTCCATTTATTCGGGATGAAGCTCGATGCCCTCCGTATGCCCGATGCTGTTGGACAATTGCTCGATTGGGTTCAAAATCGTGACGGAAACTGCCACTACGTGGTGACGCCCAACGTCGATCACGCCGTAATGTTTCAGAAACACGTCGGATTGCAGCGGGCCTATGCCGATGCTTCACTGGTGCTGGCTGATGGCTTTCCCGTGTTGGCCGCCGCAAAATTGCTGCATCGACCCATCCCGGAACGCGTGCCCGGCAGCGATTTGGTGCCGGCACTGTTTGAAACAGTGGATGCCGAAGCCCGCGCCTACGTGCTCGACCCTTCACCGCTGCGTGTGTTTCTGTTGGGCGCCGCGCCCGGCGTTGCGGAGCGGGCGGCTCAAAATATCGAGCAGCAGTGGCCGGCGGTGACGGTGGTCGGCACTTATAGTCCGCCGCTGGGTTTCGAAAAAAATCCGACCGAAAACGCCGCAATTCTTCGACACATTGCCCAGGCTCGCCCCGACGTGCTCATTATTGGTTTGGGTGCGCCCAAGCAGGAGTTGTGGGTTCATGCACATCGCAGCCAAATTGCGGCGCCGGTGGCGCTGTGCGTGGGGGCAACCATTGATTTTCTGGCCGGCGAAAAACCGCGGGCTCCGGCGTGGATGCGGCGCGTAGGCCTGGAATGGCTGCATCGCCTGCTGGGAGAACCCCGTCGTTTGGCCAAACGCTATCTCCGCGATGCGTGGATATTTCCGCAGTTGGTCTGGCGCGAATGGGCAGCCGGCCGCCGTGCTGTCAGTTTCGACCCCTTAAAAAGCACTTTGCACCGGGTGGAAACGGCCGAAGTGCCGGAATTTGTCGATCAAGCTGGCCTTTGGGATATCGCTAACTCTCGCTAAAATTCGCCCCTTCAAACGGATGGCTATCCGCGGCCGGAGGCCATGGGCTAAAGATCAAATCGCCACGACCTGCATGGAGGATGTCGTCGTGAATACACATTGCATAGCGCGGGCAGCTCGTCAACGAATCATTATCGCAGGCTTCGCGGCGCTTCTAGTCATCGCTCTGGGCGGGCTAACTTCGGCGGTTGTGGCCGATGAATACTCCAATGCCGCAGTGTCAACTCCCTGGGTGGTCATTCCCGGCGGTATTGCCGATACAGCGGGCAAAATCGCTTATGTCTCCAGTATGAACGATGGCGTTGAAGCCGTCGATCTGGAAAGCGGCCAAGCCATCTGGGAGAGCAAGGAGGCGCTTCATCCATTAGCTCTCGACGGCGATCAATTGCTTGCCCAAGCGCCGCGCGGCCAAGGACAAATCAATACGATGGATATTGTCGTGCTCGATGCGCCCAGTGGAAAACTGATCAAGCACACGCAGCCAATCGTCCTGCCCGATTGGATTGCGGTCGACGGCGGCATTGGCCTTTCGTTCAACTCGGTGGCCGCCATTGACGGTCACGAAATGGTCCTCACTTGGCGTGCCGAGCGGCAATTTGCCAAGGGGGTGACCTTTGCCAACGGTGTGCCTCCCACGCAGGAAGCCATTGCCGCGGCGCGGAAAATCGAATCGGGCCAGGCGCGCGTCGATGTCGAAAGTGGAACGGCAACCGTTGCCGTGGACCGCGTTCCACAAGCGATTAGAATACCGCGCCCCTTGGCTTATTACGACGTCGGTGACAAGCGCATCAGCCTGGTCGAAAGTCCTGAAAACGTGGCCGGCGGCATCCGCATTGTGCATTGCTTGCTGGACGCCAGAAGCGTGCAGTCGGGGCGTCCGATGTGGAAGCATGAAATTGCCGGCGAAATCATTTTGCCGGACGTTCCCCCAACCGCGCAACGGGTGCAAGGCGGCGGCGATCAACAGCCGCGGCGTTAGGCC
>DATJYL010000214.1 GCA_035499655.1 Pirellulales bacterium | reverse complement strand
CCTCGAAAAGCGCATTGTCAGCGTGGAGGACGTGCGCGCCAAATTTGGGCTGACGCCGCAATGAAAGTTTTTTGGACCGAGGCCGCGCTGCGCCATCTTGCACAAATTCACGATTACATTGCGCAGGATTCTCTACGCTATGCCGTGGCCATGATTGACCGAATTACGCGCCGATCGCAACAGTGCGGAACGTTCCCCATGATGGCAGGCAAAGTGCCGGAGTACGACCGGGACGATGTTCGCGAAGTGCTCGAATATCCGTACCGGATTATTTATCGAGTCTTGCCGGAGCGAGTTGATATTTTAACCGTGATTCATGGTGCGCGGCGGCTGCCGGATATACCAACGGCTTAGAAGTGGAACTCCACTAACTGCGGACAGCTTCACGTGACGAACAAACTACCGTCGGCGTTAAAGTCGAAAGCGCCCCAGGCGACTTCCCACAGGTAACCGTCAGGATCGGAAAAGTATCCGCTGTAGCCGCCCCAAAAAGTGTCAGCCGCCGGTTTTTCGATTTTCGCGCCCGCCTGTTGGGCGAGCTGGAGCACTTTGTCCACTTCGTGCTTCTCACGCACGTTGTGGGCCAGTGTGATGCCGGGGAATTTTTTGGGGGTGGCAGCGAGAGAAGTTTTGTGCGCTGCGGCGACAAATTCCGGCGAGACATCCTCGGCCAATTTTTCGTATGGATATAGCGCCAAGCAAACGCCGCCGGTTTGGAAAAACACAATCCCTTCCTCGGCCTTTCGCGTGGTGGGAAAGCCCAACCCATCGCGATAAAACCGCAGCGACGCTTCCAAATTTTTCACACCCAGCGTGATGATGCTAATCCGCGGCTGCATGTGTGGTTCTGGAGCGACTAGTTTCTTGAACTGCCCGACGACAAGCTGAGATTCCTTACGAGCCGTTAGCTATTGCGCCTCGATGTTTACGCTCACTACTGAACAAGCCAGTAGTGAAAATCGGCCAAAGTCATTTGCGATTTTTGGGTCTGCCTCTTTTTTTCCTCTTCGGTCGGCCCCGCTTGTATTGCCGTTCATAGAAGTGTGTTCCTGCCTCAAAATCTTTTACATTGCCCGGCTGAATATCATCTCGTTTCTTTCGTTCGTTGAAATGGAGATGGGGGCCGCCAGCACGAATAAGGAGCGTCTCGATCTCTCGCTCATGTTTCTTATCTGCCACGATGTAAAACGAGAAATATTGCAATTCAAGATTATGTGCTGTCTTGCGAGATTTTAATCGTGTGAATACATCCCCGCGGCCTATATACCGTGCATATCCCATCGAGTCGTGTGCGACATAAACCCCATTATGTGATTTGTCGTTCTTTTTCAAGTCCTTCGAAACTGCATCGATTGCTTCGAACGGAATTTTTTCAGCCATGATTTCGAATAAATTATTTGTTGGTCGTCCACGACCTCGTCTCAATTCTCCTTCGCACACATTCCACGTATTGTTATTCCAAACGGTTTTATGCAATTTTTTAATAGAGTCTCGTTTTTTGCTTCGCTTTTTGCCCATTTTGTCTTTACCCATTTCTAGACTTGCGGTTCGCGTTTTTCCGACCGGGACGGTAACCAACACTGTGATTTTTCTGTTTTGCTTTCTTTGCGTCCTTCGCGCCCTCCGCGGTTAATTTCCGTTTTTTCCCCTCACCCCGGCCCTCTCCCACAAGGGGCGAGGGAGATTTAGCGGATGACCGCTTGCTGACGCGCGCGGCTCCAGGATGTGAGCCGCGAATGTGGTCGCCGGAGACATCGTTCAAACTTTCGTTTGCTTTGCGGCGGCGGCGGGAGAGCGCTTCTTTCGGCGGGCGGACGGGAATCAAGCAATCGCAGCCGGAGCCGATTAAATCTTGCCGGCCGGCCTGCTCCAGCGCTTTGCGGACTTCGAAATAATTCTCCGGCTTGAAAAATTGCAACAACGCCCGTTGCAGGCGGCGGTCACGCAGGTGCTTGGCAATGTACACCGGCTTCATCGTGAATGGGTCGTAGCCGGTGTGGTACATGCAAGCGGCGATGTCGAACGGGCTGGGGATAAAATCTTGCACCTGGTCGGGCCGGTAATGGTTCCGCTTGAGGAACAGGGCCAGTTCGATCATGGCGCTTAAGTCGCTGCCGGGGTGGCTGGAAATGTAATACGGAATGAGATACTGCTGCTTGCCGGCGGCTTTCGATTGGCGGCGGAACTGTTCTCCGAACTTTTCGAAATCATCGTTGCTGGGTTTTTTCATCAGATCGAGCACGCCGGGGTCGGTATGCTCGGGAGCGACTTTGAGATGCCCGCCCACGTGGTGCTGCGCCAGTTCGCGCATGTATTTGGGATCGCGGCGGGCTAAATCCATGCGGATGCCGGAAGCGACGAGCACTTTTTTCACGCCGGGAAGTTGGCGCGATTGTTGCATCAGGTCGATGAGCGGGCCGTGATCGGTGCCGAGCAGTTTGCAAATGGTGGGATGCACGCAGCTCAGCCGGCGGCAGACGGCTTCCACTTCGTGCCGGCTGCACTTCATTTGATACATGTTGGCCGTCGGGCCGCCGATGTCGCTGACGACGCCGGTGAAGTCGGGCTGCGTTTGCCGCATGCGCTGGATTTCGGCCAGGACCGATTCCTGGCTGCGGCTTTGAATGATGCGCCCTTCGTGGGCGGTGATGCTGCAAAACGTGCAGCCGCCGAAGCAGCCGCGCATGATTTGCACGGAATGCTTCACCACGTCGTAGGCGGGAATTTTTTCGCCGCCGTAACTGGGGTGCGGCAAGCGCGTGAACGGCAGGCCGTAAACGCGGTCCATTTCGGCCTGCGTGAGCGGCAGCGCGCCGGGATTGACGACAACGGCTTCCGGGCCGTGAAATTGCACCAACCGCTTGGCGTTGTGCGGATTGGTTTCCTGATGCGAAATTTTGGTGAGCGTGCAGAAGGCGCGCTTCGATTTTTCGTCGACGCCGGAAATCTGTTCGTACGGCGGCAGTGTGATGGTGGGAGCAGAGAATGGGGAATGGGGAGTGGGGAGTGGGGAATCAGGGAGCGGGGAATGGGGGACGAGGGGTGAGGGACGAGGGGCGAGGGTCGAAGATTCGGAAATAGACAATGCTTCTCTCGCGCCGAGGCGGTAGGCGACGCCGCGGAGGTGGCGGAGATCTTTCACGGTGGCGCCGGCGGCAAGCTGGTGGGCGATTTCGATAATCGGCCGCTCACCCATGCCGTACACGAGCAGATCGCACTTGGCGTCCAGCACGATTGAGCGGCGGACTTTGTCGCTCCAATAATCGTAATGCGCCAAACGCCGCAAACTGGCTTCGACGCCGCCGGCAATTATCGGCACGCCTTTGTACGCCTCGCGGGCGCGCTGGCAGTAGGCGAGTGTGGCGCGGTCGGGGCGACGGCCAATGCGACCGCCGGGGCTGTAGGCATCGTCGTTGCGGACTTTGCGGTTGGCGGTGTAGTGGTTGATCATCGAATCCATGTTGCCGGCGCTGATGGCGAAAAAGAGCCGCGGCCGGCCGAAGGTGCGCCAGGGTTCGCAGGAATGCCAATCGGGCTGGCTGAGCATGGCGACGCGAAAGCCTTCGTCTTCGAGCAAGCGGCCGAGTAGAGCCATGGCGAAACTGGGGTGATCGACGTAGGCATCGCCTGTGACGAAGACGATGTCGACGGAGGACCAGTTGCGGCGGTCCATTTCCTGCCGCGACATGGGAAGCGGCGTGAATGGGGAATGGGGAGTGGGGAATGGGGAACGAGCGGGTGAGGAGGTGAGGGGGTGAGGAGGTGATTGAGAGTGGGAGTCTTGCCGGCGCTGCGCCAGTGAGCCGACGTGGTCGATGTAGGGTCCGCGGGGCGGGATGTAGCCGGCGGGGGGCGAATCGAGAATCGGCAGCGCGGCCGAGAGATACGCGTTTTGCGGCGCGGCGGGCCGCTCGACAATGGGCAACAGGTTTGCGGAGTTCGAATTGGATGGGGGCGCAGGCATGGCGAAAGTTATTCTACCAGCCGCCGCCGGCTCCGCCGCCACCTGAACTTCCTCCACCGCCGGAAAATCCACCACCACCGGAAAAGCCGCCACCGGAAAATCCTCCGCCGGAGAAGCCACCGCCGGAAAACCCGCCGCCGGAACCATAAATCCAGTACGGCCCAATCCAATGATTGCGGTAGCGTCGGAAGCGAACGTGGGAAACCAACACGATGATGAAGAAGATCATCCAGAACAGCACAAAGCCGGGCTCAATATGCACGGCAGAGGGAGCTTGGCGCTGTGCATTGCTTCCCTTGTATTCCCCATGAATCACTTTGTCGATGGCCGTGACGCTGACCCAAAATCCATCGGCGTAATTACCGGTTTTGAATCTGGGTACGATTTCATTGCGATAAATTTGCGACGTGATGGCATCGGTCAAAACACCTTCGAGTCCGAAGCCAACTTCGATCCACATTTTCCGATCTTTGATGGCTGCCACCAGAAGAACGCCATTATCTTTGCCTTTTTGGCCGAGTTTCCAATCGCGGAAAACTTTGTTGGCGAAATCTTCGATGTCATCGCCATCCAGCGAGGGAATCGTAAGGATCACCATTTGATTGCTGGTTTGATGTTCCTCGTTTGCCAGGAATTCATCCAAGCGCTGGATGTCGGCGGGGGAAAGGACATGGGCATAATCATTGACGCGGCCTTCGAGCTTGGGAATTGCCGGCGCGGCGCGAGCGGCTGACGCCGTCAGCAGTGCGGCGCACAGGGCAAGGCAGCGAAGTGATTGTGCAGCGACAGGGTGTTTCAAAATTTGACTTCCGGCGCTTTTTGGGCTTCGGGCGCGGCCTCGAAATACTCGGCCGGCTTGAAGCCGTAGGAGTTGGCGATGAAACGGGCGAAAAAGCCGTTCACCTTGACGTTGTAATTTCGGGCATCTTCGTTGTAGCGCTCGCGGGCCACATTGATGCGGTTTTCGGTTCCTTCGAGCTGGCTTTGCAAATCGAGAAAGCTTTGGTCGGCTTTAAGGTTGGGATACTGCTCGGCCACGGCGATTAAATGCGAGAGCGCACCGGCCATTTGCGACTGAGCTTCCTGAAGCTGCTTCATGGCTGCGGGGTCGGTGTTGTCCGTATTGATAATGACCGAGCCAAGTTTGGCGCGGGCTTCGGTCACTTCGGTGAGTGTTTTTTCTTCGTGCGTGGCATAGCCCTTCACCGTGTTTACGAGATTGGGAATGAGATCGGCGCGGCGCTGGAGCGTGGATTGGACGTTGCTCCAGCTTTCTTTCACAGCCTGATTGCCGGTGTTAAGGGCGCCGTAGGTGGAAATCCAGCCGCCGATTCCCACCACCACCACCAGCGCCAGGATTCCCAGCACGACATACATGGGTTTCATGAAAATGCTCTCCGTTATGGTTTCCGCCTGATTTTTTGCCCTAACAGTGGTTCGGAGCCGGCCGACAATTCTTGAAATATATGTTTGCCAACCGCTGGGGCAGTTTTACCCGCTGGCCACTGTTTGCGGAACGGCGAAAGTGTTGCAGCGGCGGGATTTGAGGCAACCGTCGGCAATAAATCCAGCGGCCAGTCGGCGGCATGATCGGCACAATCGGACAAACACAAGCGGCGAACATGGAAACGCCCTGGGCATTCTATACGTGTGGGCGGTCCATGTAATTGACCGCGCGGCGTAAGCCGTTTACGCTAAAGGTGTTGTCACTTTTCCGTACTCGCGCAGTCCAATCGGGGACGAGTTTTCCGTGTCGAAAAAAGCTTGGTCGGGCGTCTTCAGTCAGGCGACGGACCGCCGGGTGGAGCAATTTACTGAAAGCATCAGCTTCGACCAGCGATTGTACGCGCACGATGTGGCCGCTTCGATTGCGCATGCTCAAATGTTAGCCACTGTTGGACTGATCACAATCGAAGAATGCCGACAGATTGAGCAAGGCTTGTCGGCAATTCGCCAACAGATTGAGCAAGGCAAGTTTCCATTTTTCACCGAGCTGGAAGATATTCATCTGCACATCGAACGGGCACTCATTGAGCAGATTGGCGACACCGGACGCAAGCTGCACATGGCCCGAAGCAGGAACGACCAAATCTCGACCGACCTGAGAATGTGGTGCAGGGAGACTATCGATCGGCTTGATGCCGCGCTTCATAGCTTGCAGTGCGCATTTGTTGAACGTTGCACGGCCGACGAAGGGATCATCGTTCCCGGGTATACGCACACGCAGCGCGCGCAGCCGGTGTTGGCGGCGCACTATTGGTTGGCGTATTGCGAAAAAATTGAGCGGGACCGGCAACGGCTGGCTGATTGCCTGGATCGGGTGAATGTGTTGCCACTGGGGGCGGCCGCCCTGGCGGGGACAAGCTTGCCGATCGATCGGCACGAGGCGGCCCGGCGATTGGGATTTATCGACGCGGCAGGGCAACCGCAAGTGATGGCAAACAGTTTGGACGCATCGAGCGATCGTGACTTTGTGATCGAGTTGGCGTTTGTATTGGCGATGATCGCCGAGCATTTGAGCGGCTGGGCCGAGGAATGGATTTTATGGAGCACGGCCGAGTTCAATTTTTTGAAATTGCCCGAGGCGTTTTGCACGGGCAGTTCCATCATGCCGCAAAAAATCAATCCTGACGTGCTGGAATTGATCCGCGGCAAAACAGCGCGGGTGATCGGCAATTTGCAGGCATTGTTGGTGCTGGTGAAGGGTTTGCCGCTGGCCTACAACCGCGACCTGCAGGAGGACAAAGAGCGACTATTTGACTCGGTCGATACGGTGTTGGCTTGCATAGGAGTGGCAATGCCGCTGGTGGCGGGGACGGAATTGAACCGGGGGGCGATTGCGGAGAAGCTGGACCGAGGTTATCTCGACGCCACGACGCTGATGGAAGAATTGATTCGCCGGGGCGTGCCGCAACGAAGCGCACATGAAACAGTGGGGAAGTTGGTGCGCACGGCGATGGATCGTGGCGTGCGGTTAGCGGATTTGAGTGCGGACGATTTCAAGCAAGTGGATCCCGCGCTGGACGACAGTGTGCGGCAAGCGCTGGGCGTGGAGAATTCCGTGGCGCGGTTTGTTAGTTACGGCTCTACCTCACCAGCGGAAGTGAAGAAACAAGTTCAAGTGTGGCAGAAAAAACAGAAGGCGGAAGGCACAGAGCAAAAGGCAGAACAACGATGATTCGGCAACTTCGATTTCCGATTGCGTGCGTAGTCATCAGCGCAGCGTTTCCGCTTGTCGGCTTATCGCAAAATGCTGGGCCTGCAGCGGGCTCTGCGCCAGCGGCAGGCGGCGGGCAGCCGGCGGCAGGCGGAGCGGCACCCAAGGATGAAGCGGCGGCGAAAGCCGATGCCGCCTTGCAGGCTGCCCAAACCATTAACACGGCCAAGCTCGACCCGGCGGTGGAGACGATAATCGATTCCAATCCGCACACGCCGGGGCAATTGTTGCAGGCAGCCGCAGTGTTGGCGGATTTGGATCGAGTCGATCTGGCGAAGAAATATTTGCAGCAGTTGGCCGATTCCAAGCCGGACGAAACGGCGCTGGCCGAAGCGGCCGGGCAAGTTGATCCCGCCATGCTGTTGCGGCTGTCCGATAACGCCGATTTGCAGCCGGCAGGCCGGCAATGGGCCGATGCGGCGTTGGCGGCGGCTGCACATTTAGCGCGCGATCCGCAGCGACTACAGGGCGAAATCGACAAGTTGGCCGATCCTTCTGCTGACGTGCAGCGCACAGCGCTGAAGAACATTTTGGCCGCGCATGAAGATGCCGTGCCGGCGCTGGTGTTGGCGTTGGCCGACGCCAATCGGCGGGCTGTGCATCCCTTGGCACGGATGGCGCTGACGAAGATCGGCGAGCAGGCGGCGCCGCCGCTGGTGGCCGCACTGCAATCGGACGATCCACAGTTGAAGTGTCAAATCATGACGGTGCTGTCGCAAATCGGCTCGCGGGAGGCGGTGATTTATTTAGTCGCGCCTGCCACGGCCGTGAGCAATCATCCCGAGGTAAGCGCTGCTGCACGGGAAACTTTGGAAGACATTCAAGGCATAAAAAACGCGACGCCCGAAGAGGCTGCCCAATTGCTGACGACGGAAATCGGACGGTATTTGAAGCATGACCGGCCGCTGAATTTGGACGGGGCTGGCAACGTGGACGTGTGGCGGTGGGATGCGGCCAGCGGCGTGCCGGTGCGCGAAAATTTGCCGCCTGAGTTGGCGACGGCAGTGATGGCTTCGCGGTTGGCAGACGATTTGATGGAACTGACTCCGCACGATCCACAGTCGCAACGGTTGTTTTTGATCAGCACGTTGCAAGCGGCGAAGTTACGGGCGGGGCTGGATCAACCCTTGGCGGATTCATCCGGCCCCCTCACCCCTGCCCTCTCCCCAAGGGAGAGGGAGCAAGTAGCGCAACTTGGAACGGCAGCGGTGGAAGATGCGCTAACTTTCGCCATGTCGACGGGAAAGTTGCCGGCGGCCACTGCGGCGGCGGAAATTTTGGGGACAATTAGCGATCGCTCGCTGCTGGACGCCCGGGATGGGAAATTGAGTCCGCTGGTACTGGCGGTGCAGCAGGGAGATCGGCGGCTGTGCTTTGCGGCCGTGGAGGCGATCATGAAATTCAAGCCAGCGGCGGCCTTTGCCGGATCGAGCCAGGTCATGGAGGCGCTGGCTTTTTTTGCCGATTCGCCGGGGACGAAGCGGGCGCTGGTGGCGTTTCCGAATGTGGAGGTCGCCGGGCAGTTGGCGGCGATGCTGGGCGGAATGGGTTACGACGTCGATATCGCCACGAACGGGCGGCAGGCGTATTTGCAGGCGATTTCGTCGGGCGATTATGAACTGCTGATGCTGAGCAGCCGGCTGGACCGGCCGCCGGTGTGGGTCACGCTGGATTTGTTGCGGGATGATCCGCGCACGGCCCATGTGCCGGTGGCGCTGTTAGCGGAAGATGCGGATGGGGACATTGAGCGGATGCAAATTCTGGCGAAGGAGCGTTCGTTGGCGGCAGCGTTTCAGCGGCCGGTGACGCCGGAGGGTATGAAGTATTTTGTCGGGCGGTTGGTCGAGCAGTTTGGCGGCGCGGTAACGCCGGAAGACGTGCGCTTAAAGCAAGCGCTGGCGGCGCTGGGTTGGCTGGAGCAGTTGCGCGAAGTTGCGCCGCGGGATTTTGATTTGCTGCCGTTCGAAGTGCCGCTGACACGGGCACTGCATCGGCCGGCCACGAGTGTGACAGCGGCAAAATTATTGGGGGACATGGGGAAGCAGACGGCGCAGGAATCGTTGGTATCGGTGGCCAATTCTGCGATTGAGCCGCTGGAGACGCGGCGGGCAGCGGCCGCGGCGTTCAGCCAGGCGGTGCGGGAGCATGGAATTCAACTGACGACGAGCGAAATTCAGCATCAATACGACCGCTACAACCAAAGCGCGACGGAAGGCAAGAATTCGCAACAGTTGTTGGGATTGATTCTGGATGCGATTGAACTGCCAACTAAGAAGTAAATGGGGAATGCTGAGTGGGGAATGGGGAATTACGGAAGAATCAAGCGGCTGATCTTTATTTGCGGAGAAGAAATCTAAATGAGAAATTCAGAACTCGAGCAAAGAACAAAACAATTTGCACTGCGTGTCATTCGCATGTTTACCAAACTCCCCAAGACTATAGAAGCGCAAATCATGGGGAAGCAACTCCTGCGCTCGGGGACGGGCGTGGCGGCGAATTATCGGGAAGCCAGTCGTGGCCGCTCCAACGCCGAAATGCGATCGAAATTGGGCATTGTCGAAGGAGAGTTGGATGAGTCGTTGCTGTGGTTCGAACTGCTAATTGAATCAGGAATTGTACCAGCGGCGCGGTTATCATCGTTGCGTCAGGAAACAGAGGAACTGCTGAAGATCATCGTTGCCTCCATACGAACTCTTAAAAGACGTGGCGGCTAAACTATCCGTATTCCCCCCTCCCCATTCCACATTCCCCATTTATGCGCCGACTGACTTTTTTAATTTTATTGATAGTAAGCACAACAGCCATTGCTCGGGCCGCGGATTTGGCGTGGCCGACGGCAACGGCGGAAACCAAGCCCTGGAGCCGGTGGTGGTGGCTGGGGAACATCACGACCGAAGACGGTTTGAAAACGGCGATGGAACAATACGCGGCGGCGGGGTTGGGCGGCCTGGAAATTACGCCCATTTACGGCGTCAAAGGCGAAGAAGACAAATTCATTCGCTACTTATCGCCCGAGTGGGTTAGCCGCTTCGAATACGTGCTGAAGGAAGGCAAACGGTTGGGCCTGGTGATCGACATGACCACAGGCACGGGCTGGCCATTCGGCGGACCCTGGGTCACGCCCGACGACACTTGCAAATATCTGGCTCACAAAACGTTCACGGTGAAAGCCGGCGAGAAGTTGAGCGAGCCGGTCACGATGATCGAAAAAGCAATGATCAGCCCGCGGAGCGTGAACATTTCGCAAATCAAGGAACCGTTCGGCGACACGCCCGATTTGCAAAAGTTGGCGATCGAAAACTTAAAAATGCCTGATCCGCTCAAGCTGAACCTGTTGATGGCGTTTTCCGACCAAGGGGGCGAGCCGTTGAATCTGACGGACAAAGTTGCCGCAGATGGGAAGTTGGATTGGACCGCCCCGGCCGATTCCGGCACGTGGACGTTGTACGCCGTGTTCAACGGCCTGCACAGCCGGATGGTCAAACGGGCGGCTCCCGGCGGCGAGGGCCACACCCCCGATCATTTTAGCACCGAAGCGATCAGCCATTATTTGGCAAAGCTCGACGAAGCGCTGAAAGACCAGAAGCTGGACAACTTCCGGGCTTTTTTTTGCGATTCGTTCGAAATCGATAACGGCACCTCGGGCGAGGCGAACTTCACGCCGCATTTTTTTGACGAATTTCAGCATCGCCGCGGTTACGATTTGCGGCCGCACTTGCCGACGCTGTTGGGCGCAAAAAGCGGCGACGAATACACGCGGCTGTTGTGCGATTATCGCGAAACCATTTCCGATTTATTGCTCGACAATTTCACCTCGACATGGCGGCAATGGGCCGCCGGACACGGCAAAATTATCCGCAACCAAGCGCATGGCTCGCCAGGCAACGTGCTTGATTTGTACGGCGCGGCCGATATTCCCGAGACCGAGGGCTTCGGCAATCCGGGAGGCGCGGAAGGCGAATTGAACATGCAAGTGGCGATGATGTACGCCTCGTCGGCGGCCCATGTGCTGGGCAAGCGGTTGGCGTCGAGCGAAACGTGCACCTGGCTGGACGACCATTTTCTGACGACGCTGGCCCACGCCCAAGAGCGGATCAACACGACGCTGCTGGCGGGCATCAACCACATTTTGTATCACGGCACGCCGTACTCGCCGCCGGATGAGGCCTGGCCTGGATTTTTGTTTTACGCGGCCGTGGAGTTTTGTCCGGCAAATTCGTGGTGGGATGATTTTGCGGCGCTGAACAAATACGTGGAGCGCTGCCAGTCTTTTTTGCAGGCCGGCCAGCCCGACAACGATGTGCTGGTGTACGCGCCGTTTTACGATCGCTGGATGCAGCCTGGCGATGGGACGCTGCCCCACTTTCCGATTGGCGGAAACTTTCCGGCCCAAGGCACTGGTCGCGTTTTGCTGAAAGCCGGTTACAGCTTCGATTTTGTTTCCGACCGACAGTTGAATAGCGTGACGTTTGCTGATGGCGCGCTGCGCACCGGCGGAGTGAGTTACCGAGCGATTGTGCTGCCGGAGACGAAATACCTGCCTTTGGCGACGCTGGAGAAGTTGTTTTACCTTGCGCAGCAAGGAGCGACGATCATTGTGGAGAAAGCTTTGCCGACCGACGTACCTGGCTGGAACGATTTGGACAAGCGGCGGGCGGCATTTCAAACACTGCTGAAATCGCTGCCGGCGGCGGAAGCCAAAGCCGGCGATGTCAACGATTTCCATTTTGGTTCAGGCCAGATTTTGATTGGACCGAAGCTGCCCGACTTGCTGGCGCAGGCGGCAATTCTTCCGGAAACGATGGTGAAACAGGGTTTGCAATACGTTCGCCGCCAAGGGGACGGCAGCCGGGTTTATTTCGTGGTGAATCAGGGAGACAAACCGATCGACGGTTGGGCGCCGCTGACGGCGGAAGCAAAATTTGCTGCGCTTTTCGATCCGATGACCGGCGCCATTGGCCTGGGCGCGGTGCGGCCAGGCCCAGCGCATGGATCGGAAGTTTATTTGCAGTTGGCGGCCGGGCAATCGTGCCTGATTAAAACTTTTCAATTGTCGCCGGGCGGTGCGCAGTGGCAGTACGTTCGCCCGCACGATGAAGCACAGCCGCTGACGGGGAAATGGGACATTACTTTTATCAAAGGCGGGCCGGAGCTGCCGGCGGCGGTGCAGATTGACACCGCGCAGAGCGACGCCGCGCAGAGCGACAAATTGCAATCGTGGACCCAGTGGAACGGAGACGCGGGAAAGGCGTTTTCGGGCACGGCGAAATACACGCTGAAGTTCGCCAAGCCAACCGCTTCGGATGCTGCCGTGACGAGTTGGCGGCTGGATTTGGGAAAAGTGGCCGATAGCGCGCGGGTGACGTTGAATGGAAAGGAGTTGGCCACGCTGATTGGCGCGCCGTTTTGCGTCGACATTCCCGCCGATCAATTGCAGGGTGACAACACGCTGGAGATTTCGGTCTCGAACTTAATGGCCAACCGGATTGCCGACATGGACCAGCACGACGTGCAGTGGAAACGGTTCTACAACGCCAATGTGGCGGCCCGAGATCCGGCGAATCGTGGATCGAACAACGTGTTTTCCGCCGCCAAATGGGAGCCACGCGCGTCGGGATTGATGGGACCGGTGACCATGACGCCGCTGGAGAAATTTGAACCGAGTGCGCGGTGATGAGCGCTCGCCTAACGGGTCGCGGCTAAACCGCAAGCGGATGGTGATAAGAAAAGCATTTTGAACTCGATCCTCGACGCCCGCTCTTGAACCCTGAACCCCGATTCCTGAACCCTTTCGCTCATGCCGCCACTCGATCCACAATCTGGCCCGCCGATTAAAGGCATCATCGGTTCCGGCAAAGCGATGCAGGACGTGTATCGTCTTACGCGCCAAGTGGCGCGCTCGCAGGCTTCGGTATTGCTATTGGGAGAAACCGGCACGGGAAAGGAATTGATCGCCAAGGCGGTGCATCAGAACAGCACGCGCGGAACGGGGCCGTTTGTGCGCGTGAATTGCGGCGGGTTGGTGGAAAGCCTGCTGGAAAGCGAACTGTTCGGCCACGTGCGGGGATCGTTTACCGGAGCGGTGGCCAATCGAACGGGGCGGTTTGAAGCGGCGCACACGGGGACGATTTTTTTGGACGAAATCAACTCCACCACGCCCAAGCTGCAAGTGAAGCTGCTGCGGGTGTTGCAGGAGCGCGAGTTCGAACGGGTGGGCGATACGCAAACCATCCGGGTCGACGTGCGGGTCATTGCGGCCAGCAACCGTGATTTGCAGGAATTGGTCGACAAAGACGAATTCCGTGAGGATTTGTATTACCGGCTGAACGTGGTGCCGATACATCTACCGCCCTTGCGGCAACGGCGTGAAGACATACCGGAATTGGTGGGCCATTTTCTCACGTACTACAACGAAGAGAACGACCGCTACGTGGCGCACGTGGAAAAGCGGGCCTTGGAGGCGCTGCAGGATTATCATTGGCCGGGCAACGTGCGCGAATTGCAAAACGTGATCGAGCGGGCCGTGGTGATGGCTACGGGGGACGAATTGGTTTGTGATTTACTGCCGGCCACGCTGTTGGGCGAAAAGCAACCGCGGACCAGCCGGGTTCGTGGGGCCGACGTGGAAACCTTGACCTACGAATTGGTGCAGCAGGGTTTGAACGGGGCCGGTCCGAACGAAGACAGCCTGTATACGAAAATTGTAAATCGCCTGGAGCGGGAACTGATTGCGCAAGTGATGACCTCGTGCGACAACATTCAAACCAAAGCGGCCAGCCGGCTGGGCATTAACCGCAACACATTGCACAAAAAACTTAAGGAATATGGTCTGGAAGAGGAAGGGGCGGAGGGATGAAGGGTGAATACCGAAAATGTCTAATGACGAATGATGAATGATGAATGAATCACCAATGACCAAATCCCAATGACCAATTATTCGTCGTGTCATTGGTCATTGGGGCTTCGTCGTTGGTCATTCTGCAATTGCCGGCTCCGTGTCTCGGTGTCTCCGTGGTAGAATTATTTCATGCGAAAAACATTGACTGCGTTACCGTCGCTGGAAAAAGTGCGGCAGCGGCTGCGCGCATCGGGGTTGCGCTGTACGGCCGCACGACTATGGGTGATGCAGCATTTGATCCATGCCACACGGCCGCTGACCCATGCCCAGGTGGCCGAGGTGCTGCGGCCCCAGGGCTTCGATCGGGCGACCATTTATCGGAATTTAATCGAACTGACTGAGGCCGGGCTGGTAACGCGGGTGGAATTGGGCGACCATGTGTGGCGGTTCGAGCTGCGGCGAGCCGGGGGCGGCCATGAGCGTGACCATCCGCATTTTGTGTGCGTCGATTGCGGCGACGTGACGTGCCTGTCGAGCGTGAGCGTGAACATCAAACCGGCGCCGGGGAGCAAGCAATCGCCCATCGGTAAAATTACCGAGGTGTTGCTAAAAGGGCGCTGCGAGCAGTGTTCCTAGTCCAGCAGAATGCTGCCTTTCCTTCCGAGAAAGGCTGGGGTGAAAGTGCCTTGGACAAGCCGCATTCGGTTTTAGCTGTTGGCGGCCACCGGTTGCGAGGGGGCTTCAACGGTCAGACCGTTGTGGCAGCGAATTTTGTTTCCGCCGCCGCGGCAGGCAGCGGTTTTGGCGGCTTCGGTCCGAGTGATGAATGACACCAAATCTTCGCCTGGTTGAGCCTCGGCGACGCCGGCGCTGACGGTAAAGCGAATGTTTTTATCGGCCAGCAACACCGGGCAACATTCGATGGCCACGCGGAGTCGATCGCCGGCGCCGGCGGCCTGCGCCAGCGTTGTGCCCGGCAAAATGATTCCAAACACATCGGTTTGGTAGCGGGCGACAAAATCCATTTCGCGCATGACGGAGCTTAGGAACTGAACGCACGTACGCAGGATTAAATCAGCGGCCGCAGCGCCGTGGCGTGACGCCAAGGCGTCGAAACTGTCGATGCGGACAAACATTAGCGATAGGCGGTTGCCATGCCTTTGCGCTTCGGACAAGCGGCGTCGAATGTCTTCGCAAAAGGCGGTTCGATTGGGCAGCCCGGTCTGGTTGTCGGTGCGTCCATCGTTCGTGATGAGTGCGGATAATGGAGTGTTTGCCGACGTTATAGCGGCTCCAGCTTCTACCGCAAACCGTAATGCCTGGGAATTGGGGGCAGGAGTAGCTGGAGGCGGTGATTTGCGATGGCGTTGCGCCTGATTCCGGCCAGCCTGCTTGGCGGCATATAGCGCTTCGTCGGCGCATTGCACGAACGTGGAAGGGTCTTGGCCGGCGGAAATTTCCGCCACGCCGATGCTAATCGTCACATTCAGCTGACAGCCTTCGTGATTGTAAACGGCCTGTTCGACTCCGGACCGCAGGCGCTGGGCCCCTTCGGCCGCCTCGGAAAGCGTCGTATGCGGCATGACGACGGCGAACTCCTCGCCACCGTAACGGGCCACGAAATCCGAGGCGCGAATGGTGGTTTTCAAGGTGTGCGCAATCAGACGGAGCACTTCGTCACCGGCCAAGTGTCCGTGGAGATCGTTGAGTTTTTTGAAGTGATCGACGTCGATCATCAGCAGGGAATAAGGGGTGCCGTGCCGCTGGAATTCGGCGGTGCGGCGGAGCAGCTCGGCATCGAGGGCGCGGCGGTTTCCCAAAGTCGTGAGAACATCGGTCAGGGCATGAGCGGCGTACAGTTGAATTTGCTCGGCTTGCTGCTCGAGCTTCAATTCGGCCGTAAGGAGCCGCTCCTTCAGGTGTTGATGAGCGGACAGGGTTCTCGTGGCCTCCAGTACGTCTGCTTCCTGTGATGAGCCGAGACTTTGCTGGGCATTGAGTTCGGGGGTGATGTCTTCGACTTTCGAGGAATGCGCGCCGACCTCGGCTTTGACGCACTGGGCCAATTCTTGCAAATTCGACGAAGCGTGTTCGGCCTCCTCGAAATCGGTCTGGGGAAGTTCGCCGTCGGTTTGGGGGATAGTTTTCGCGGGCATTGCGGCGCGCCGGGATCTGCCGCGAAGCCACCAGCCGAGGGCAAGGCCCATCAGCAAAGCGGACAGGGACATCAGCAACCCCATGGCCAAAAGGGTGCTGGAACCGGACAGAAACGAAGCAAGACCGAAAAGAGTATCCATGCTGGGTTGGGCAAAGCTCAGTGGAAATTAGGGGAGTTCGAACGTCGCGGCACCTTCAGGGAGAGTGCTTTTCCGCGGGGGTTCAAGTGGAACCGGTTTGAAGACGCTAAAAACTTATTCGTTTTTGTTTATATTTGAATGTACAATGATAGGGCGTGGAGTCAAAAACCGATGTCTTTTATGGCAAATAAATTAAAGCAGCATCGCCGTTAGATTGCACATAATCACCCCCTGCCATAAGTGGGGTACAGCGCCAAGATCCTAGTTCGAACGATTGGATGGACAACGGCCTGGAGATTCGTCGCCTGGAGCCAGGTCTTTCTCGCATTGATCCGCACCGCCATTGCCTGGGCCGGCAGGCTAAATTTTGGCCTCTCCCCAAACGAAATTCTACGGAAATTACGGAGTGATGGCAAAATAGTATTTGCATTGGCCGGGGCGAACTTGGTACATTACAAGGTAGACTCCCGCCGTGGCCGCATTCGTTGGCCGATTGGAGCGGCAGGAGAAGAGGAGTAAGTAAGCACGGCTGAGGGGCGTCAGCAGTGTGCAACGCGGTCGTTGCGAAGTGGGTGAAGTTTGGGAACGGAGAGTCTTGTTCGTGGCAGGGGCTGTAGCTTTCAACACGCGCCATCGCGCGAGGGTAATCAATATGTCTCGCTCTAGGATGTTTCGTCCTGGTTTCACGTTGGTCGAATTGTTGGTTGTCATTTCCATCATCGGCGTGTTGATGTCGCTGTTGCTGCCGGCCATTAACGCAGCGCGTGAACAAGGGCGCAATACGCAATGCAAAAGTAACTTGAAGAATTTGGGATACGCGAACATCGAGTGTGTATCTAAAACTAACCATTACGTAACGGGGGGATGGGGACAGTACTGGGTCGGCTTTGCAGATGCTGGTAACAGCGTTAAGCAACCCGGCGGCTGGGTTTATAACTTACTTCCCTATTTAGAAGGGGGCAACCTCCACGATTTAGGTCAAGGCTCGTCAGGCCTTACTGACCAACAAATCCAAACTGACATCGCGCGCCAGGTCTCGACCACCCAGTCGATTATGACTTGCCCTACCCGTCGCTCCGTACAAACCTGGCCTAACCAACTGGGTGCATATATCCGCGATCCGTTCCAAACTGGTACCGTTGATCTTACTAGTGCTGGCGGAGGGTTGGCCAACAACAAAGTGGCGCGTGGCGATTACGCGGCCAACGCCGGCGTGAGGTATGTATCGAGCACTCAATCGGCGTCAGCCAATACTGGCACCGTGACACAAGACAACGCCGCTCAATACGGCTGCTTTATGACGTCGGGAACTGACTATCCGACTGCTTACAAAGACAACAATGGAAATGTGAGCACCACGCCATTCAGTGCTGATACTTGGTCCGGCGTCGTGTTTCAGCGTAGCAACATTACGCCTGGTGTCGTGAAAGATGGCGAAAGCAAAACCTATTTGTTTGGGGAAAAATTCGTCGATCGCAAGCATATTGAGGACGGTAATTATTTATCGGACGATGGCAACATGTACGGCGGCATGGGGCCAGATAATTACCGTAACACCGTAGTGTTTCCGGCCAGCTACACGGTGAGCAGCAATGGCGTCGATCCAACCGACCCCAACCAAGCGACTCTCGCTGGCACTGCGCAAGTGCCTAATATTGCCATGCTCAACGACCAGGCAGACCCAGGCGCTCCCGCCAGCGGTTTGTACGGTTGTTTGTTTGGCAGCCCACATAGCGGGATTGTGAATTTCGTGTTCTGCGACGGGGCAGTTCGCAGCATTTCGGTATCGATTGACCCGCTGACTCACCGCTACTTGGGCGAGCGCAACGACAGCAAAATTTTGGACGACGCAGTGATCGGCTTTTAGTTGAACTTAGGTCGCGATTCATTTGGTGGTACCATTTTTCAGTCCTGTCCAAGCCGACGACTTTGTCGTCGGGACCGACGGCCGAGCCGTCGGCTTGGAAAATGGCTGCACGAACATGCGTTTCACTTCGTCCGGACGGCCTTGAGCACGCGGACGGTGGCCGGGGATTTGTTGAGCACGTAAAAGTGAATGCCCGGCACGCCGGCTGCCAGCAGTTCCTGCACTTGGGCCGTGGCATGTTCTACGCCGACTTCGAACTGAGCGGCTTCATCATCGCCGGCGGCGGTTAATCGCTCTAGCAGTTGGATAGGCAAGCGGGCTTTGCACAACGACGTAATCCGCTGCACTTGGGCCAAATTCGTGATCGGCAAAATGCCCGGCACAATCGGCGCGGTGATGTTCAGCGCCAGGCACTCGCGGCGGAAACGAAAGAAATCGGCATTATCATAGAATACTTGCGTGATGACCACTTCGCCGCCGGCGGCTACTTTGCGGTGCAGATTTTGCAAATCGGCCTGGGAGCTGGGCGCTTCTTGATGTGTTTCGGGGTAGCCGGCCACGGCGATGCCAAACTGCGGAAATTCGCGGCGGATGAGGGCCACCAGCTCGTTGGCGTAGCGTAATCCGCCGGCAATGGGTTGGAACGCGGTTTCTCCGTGCGGCGGATCGCCCCGCAGGGCCACGATGTTTTCGATTCCGCGCTCGGCGGCCGCTTTCAAATACGACCGCAATTGATCGACCGTGGCGCCCACGCAGGTTAAGTGCGCGGCGACTGAGCAACCGTGCCGGCGACGCACTTCCGCGACAATTTCCAGGGTTTTATCGCGCGTGCTGCCCCCGGCCCCGTAGGTGCACGTGACCAAATTGGGAGCGAACGCCATCAACTCGTCCAGATGCCGCCACAACGATTCCTCGCCGGCCAGAGTCTTCGGCGGAGACAACTCGAACGACAGGCCAAATTTTCCCGGGCCGTAGGCTTGGGCGAATTTCATGGCTTTAGTTTAACCACGGAGGCACAGAGACACGGAGCAGCAGTTTTGTAGTTTAATCGCAAAGGATGCAGAGTCTAGAAACCACAGTTGAACACGGATGAAAAGGATGAACACAGATGAAGGCAGGCAAGATGGTTAATGATTTGTCCACCTTCACTGATCCTTTCATAGCAATTGTAAATCAGCATGACTCCGTTTCTTTTCGTTTTGTAATCTGCGTTTATCTCGTTTATCTGTGTTCATCTGTGGCTTATAGATTCTCCATCTTTATCTCGACGACTCTGCGGTTTCATCGGGTCATTGCTGCTCTGTGCCTTTGTGTCTTTGCGGTGAATTTGCTTCGTCGATGTTCACAGCGCGGGCAGTTCGTGCGGCAGTGTGCGCTGCTGCTGGGCTTGGGTGTACAGGTCGCGGATCAATTGGACATCGCAGTCGCGCTGCGGGGTTTGGCGGCGGGAAAACATGCGGCGCTGGATGGAAATCATGACTTCGGCGGGTAAATCGGTTATGCCCGAATCTGCGGCGGCCCCAGGATGCGCCAACGAGCGGGCGTAATTGCAAAAGCTGGGCACGTTGGTGGTCACAAATCCATACACCAGGCTGCAGACACCGATGGTTTTGCCCGTGAAAATGCTGGTGTTGATGGCGGTTTTGGCATAATCGCCGATGAAGCAACCGACGAACTGCAGGCCGGTGGACATTTTTTGAATTTGCCCCGCGGTGTCCGGATATTCCATGTTCACGGTGCCGTAGGTGTTTTTCAAATCGCTGTTGCAAGTGCCGGCGCCGATGTTCACCCAACTGCCGACGTAACTGTGGCCTAAAAAGCCATGATGCTGCTTGTTGCTGAAAGGTTCGATGATGCAGCCTTCGACCTCGCCGCCGACTTTTGTGTGGTGCCCCAGAGAAACGCAATCTTTGAGGGCGGCATGTTCGTTCACCCGGGCGCAAGGCCCAATGTAAACCGGGCCGCGCAGAAAGCAGAACGGGCCGACGGCGGCTTCGTGATCGATGACGATGGGTCCGTTTTTGGTGTCGGTAACAAGATGCTCGCCCAGCGTAACTTTTTCGGCCACGAACACGCCGTCGCGGACTTCACGATAGCCGGGATGCGCGGTTGCCGGATGGCTGCCCGCGGGACCGCCGGCCGTGGGATAACTTTGCGGCGGGCCAGTGCGAACACGATGTTCCAAATCTTCACGGCAACAAGCCAGGTGATGGCGGAGCACATCGTGCGGGTATTCAAACAACGGCAAATCGACGGCCATCGACGGAAGGTTGAACGATTTAATGAGCGGAACAACTCGCTCTAAGCCCAGGGGTTGTATTCCC
Organism: Pirellulales bacterium; assembly: GCA_035499655.1. Classification (NCBI taxonomy): domain Bacteria; kingdom Pseudomonadati; phylum Planctomycetota; class Planctomycetia; order Pirellulales; species Pirellulales bacterium. Next base: position 73,612 of record DATJYL010000214.1, on the reverse strand, counting down.
AGGGCTTTCGGGCGTGAATCGCAATTGACGAGTGCGGCAGCAACGGCATCTTTTTGCTCGCCGGCCAAAACCACGCCTTCGCGGCCGGTTTCGGCCAGAGCTTTTAGCCGCTGAAAGACAGCGATCGACGGGACCAGCCGTGCGTTGACAAATAACACGGGTCCAATCAGTGGATTTTGCAGTAGCACACGCTGGGGAAAAGTTTCCGCCTCGACGCGGGCTAAATGGTTGCGAACCAGGGTGAATTCTTGGCCCAGGCTGCTGATGAGCTGGATGAGTTTGTACCCGCCGCAGGTGATGGCGAAGGCCGGCTCGGCGCAGGCCAGCGGGGCAAGGCGAGCGGTTAGTTCGTCTTCAAACAACACGATTTGCATCGATGGCCTCCGATCCGGGAAATTATTTCCCGGCTCACGGTAGATCATCATAACTTACCGTCCGGAACCAACAGATGGTATTGGGCGCGTGAAACCTGATTTTATCGCGAAACCGACTGTTTGTCGGGTTTTGCGGCCTGGCTGGTGGCGGGCTTGGAGTCGGTGAATTCCACGCTTTCCAAAATGGGCAGATCCTGATCGTGGAATTGATCGGCCAGCGGGGTTTCCATGGTAAAGATGATGTTTAACGCCCGGCCGTGCTCATTATTCACCAGATAATAGCGCCATTGGATGGGCAAATCTTCGGCGGTTCCTTCAGCGCTAGATTGCAGAATGCGTAGGCCCGAGGAAGTGGAGCTTTCCTTGGCGCGAAGGAATTTGGTGAACATTTTGCCCAGGGCCTGTTGTACATCGGTTTGGAATTCGGCCAGTTCCAACGGCTTTTGCGTATCGATGGTGGTGGCCGCGATGTTGCATTGGGCGAGTAGGTCGCCGCGATCGATGAGCCGCATGACGGCCAGATCGGGGTCGTCACGGGTGAGATGCCAGCGGCGGTCGTACACGAAGCGAAAGCTTTTGTCGTCGGCAATGTATTCCAGCGGCGGTGCGACATCGGAATCGGGGAGCTTGGCCGCTTGCACGACGTCGGGGGTGAGCAATTTGGAATCGGGCTGTGGGGCGACGGTCAGCTTCATCTTCGCCACGACATCGAGCCCGGTGCCGACGTGGCCAATGCCGCGCTGTTCCTTAATCGCCAACAAGAGCGTCTTGGGCAGTTGATGCTCCATGTCGTACAGCAGCTTGCCTTTCAGTTCGATGTCGGTGGCCACGCCATCGATGGCGCCGCCCAAAGGACCCTCGAACGTGATTTCGGCCACGCCATCTTTTACGCCGGCGAGCACGCACTCCACTTCGGTGTGACCGACGGCATCGAGGCAGAGGAAGCGGGCCAGCACATCGTCGGACGGCTTCCAGCGGTGGCCCACTTCAACTTCGGCCTGCGGCAGCAGCTCGTCCAGGATGAGCGTGTTGGCAGGCACGTCGATGAGTTCCAGTTCGTCCCGTGTGAGCGGCCCGGCCGGCGCGGAAAGAAATGCCGTATGCTCGTTGGCGACAGCGGCGATGAGTTTGCGATTATCGCGTAATTGCGGCTTGGTGATTTTGCTGGCGATTTTGATGACCGCTTGGGCATCGTCGTAACGGCGAATGGCCAGGCGGTGGGTTTGGCTGCTGCCGTCGTCGAGGCGCTGTTCGTCGTAAGCGAACTGCGCCACCACGCTCATGGGGACGGATTGGATTTTGTTGTCGTCGCTCAATGACGTGGTACTGGCGCCGGCGGCGAGTTTCAGTTGGCCGCCCACTTCCAGCTTGGCTGCGACCTGAATGGGAACGCCATCGGGCTTGGGCGACTTCAGGGAACATGATTCGTCGGCCGCGATGGCTTGGCCGACAGTCAACCCGCTTGTGCCAAAACTAACCAGGACAAGGCCCATGATCAGGGATGAGCGAATGCTCGAAAGCACAAATTTATGACGGGGAACCACTTTCATGAGAACCTCCGGCCCATGGGCGGCATCTAAGGACGTACGGTCGATCGATCGAAAGGAAACCCCTAACGGGGCACATCGAACATGTAAAAGGAGCCAAGGGCATGACGTTTGCTCCTTTTGGCAAATCCGCCCACGATGTGCAGAGCTGGCAGCTAGACTGCCAACAAAGTTTGCCAAGGAGAGACAGTATTTCGGTTAAATCGACCGTTTTAGGCAGCGTGGTTCAGTGAGTTCACGGGTGGAATTCAAGGCAACAGAGCCTAAATCGGCTCGAAAGAGCTTGGACTTATGATTTCCAAACCTGATCTTTGAAAATGATGTAAACTTTTAATTGGACAAAGGATACATTCGAAAAACCCATTGAAAATGAACCGACTTTGATGGTTGGTGTCTTAGATATCACATCGCACGGCGAAGTTTCGGATAGACCATCGGACAGTTGGTTTCGTAAAACTAGGAGACGCAAGACAGGGTATTGCCGGTTAGTTCAATTGATTTGTAACAAAGGCCAATTAGAAGTCACTTTTCCGTTAGATTTCAGAACGTAAAAAGCTGCCTCAAATTGCGACAAATGCTGGATAGAGTGTCGCACAATGCGACAAAAATGGCAGTTGGCGGACGGAGGCGGCTTAAACGATTCCTTGATTTTCAGCGAACAGGAGAGATTTGACGATTTGCCAATGCAGATTGTCCCAATAGCCTTTGCAGTAAAGATTTACGGAAATAAATCCGCCGGGCTAACACAGCAGGGATTTCCGGCAGGGTCAAATTGAAAGGGGCCCAGCCATGAATGCAAATTACATCAATCCGATTCTTCGACAGTTGCGTGATCAGCAAGTGCGCTTTGCTCCGCGCGATCAGCAAATGGAACAGGCGAATCGTGCCGAGCGGTTGCTGGCGGAGATCGATGCCAGCAAAGTCTATCCGTACGACTATTTGTGCTTCCGCATTACCGACTTCCGGCCGACTTCGTTTGCCAATTCCAAATTGACCGGCGATCAGGCTAGTCACGATTTGCGTTTACTGGTGGAAGACCTGACCGAAGCCGCTTCGGTGAAGGCTGATGCGGCGGGCGAAGAAGTGCTCACGGTGGAAGAGTTGGCGCAGAAATTTAATGTTTCGACCAAAACCATTTCGCGCTGGCGACAACAGGGCTTGGTAAGCCGGCGATTTGTGTTCGACGGCCGGAAGCGCGTGGGCTTTTTGCGCAGCAGTGTCGAACGGTTTGTGGGAGAGAATACGGACCGCGTGCGGCGGGGCTCCAACTTCAGCCAGATGTCGGATACGGAGCGTGATGAAATTATCAGCCGTGCCCGTCGGTTGGCGGCCGCCGGGGGTTGCCCTTCGGACATTGCCCGCCGGATTGCGCTGAAGATGAACCGCAGCGCGGAGACCATTCGGTACACGCTGAAGCAGTTTGATCAGGAGCATCCGGAGTTGGCGATTTTTCCGACCAACGTGGGGCCGCTGACAGACGAAACCAAGCAAAAAATTTACGAGCAATATCGCCGCGACGTGCCGGTGGAAGAATTGGCCAAGCGCTATTGCCGCACGAAAACCAGCATTTACCGCATCGTAAACGAGATGCGGGCCCAGCGGATTTTGGAATTGCCGCTGGATTACATGCCCAATCCATACTTTGGCCGGGAAGGCGCCGAGAAAACCATTCTCGGCCCGATGCCGCAGCTTGATCAACCGGCTGCGAAAAAGGTGCGGTTACCTTCTGGCCTGCCGCCGTATTTGGCCAGCCTGTACGAAGTGCCGCTGTTGACCCGGGAACAGGAAGGTTACTTGTTCCGCAAGTTTAATTACTTGAAATACAAAGCCAGCAAGTTGCGCCAACGATTGGACCCCGCCCATGCGCGCAGCAGCGACATGGACGAAATTGAGCGGCTGTACGACCAAGCGGTGGGTGTGAAGAATCAAATTGTGCGGGCGAACCTGCGGTTGGTGGTTTCGATCGCTAAGCGCCATGTGGGCCCGACCGATAATTTCTTCGAGCTGGTCAGCGACGGAAATATGTCGCTGATTCGAGCGGCGGAGAAGTTCGATTACGCCCGGGGCAACAAATTCAGCACGTACGCCAGTTGGGCGATCATGAAGAATTTTGCCCGAACGATTCCGGACGAGCATCGTCGGCTGGACCGGTTCCGGACCAGCCAGAGCGAAATGTTCGGTGCGACGGCCGACGCGCGGAGCGACCAATACGGGCAGGAATCGGCGCAATCGACACGAGAGCACCAAATTGGCCGCATTTTGGAAAAGCTGGATGATCGAGAGCAGAAAATCATCATCAGCCGTTTCGGCTTAGATCACACTCTGGAACCGCTGACTTTGAAAGAAGTGGGCCAGGAAATGGGCGTCACGAAAGAGCGCGTGCGGCAGATCGAAGCCCGGGCCTTGGCAAAATTGCGTCAAGCGGCCACCGAGGAAAAGATTGAAGTGCCGGGCGAATAATTGCGGCATCCCGCAGCGCCCATTTTCGCTAACTTCTTCCAAAACTTTGGCGTGGCTGGCCAGTGGAGTTGTAGGGGGCAGCCGCTGAGGAATTGGGCGGCGACTTCAAACTTTACAGGCTGTTGGCACGATTGAGTTTAACGGTTTTTGACGTGCTGGCATAAAGGCGTGCAAAAATCGCGCCTAGCCGTATTGCAACCGACGGCCAGACTGTTATATTTAGTGGTTTTCGTAGCCCTCCTCGCAGGCTAGCGTAGCTCAACCGGCAGAGCAGCGGTTTTGTAAACCGCAGGTTGTGGGTTCGAGTCCCTCCGCTAGCTCGTCGTCAGTTGGCGGCTGGCCAGCGAGACGGAAGTCGTGACAAATCGAGGGGGGTTTCCCGAGCGGTCAAAGGGGCCAGACTGTAAATCTGGTGGCACTGCCTTCAAAGGTTCGAATCCTTTACCCCCCATTGTTTGAAATGACGAACGACGAAGCACGAATGACGAAGGAATGACGAATGACCAAATCTCAATGACCAAAACGGCAATCCTTGCTAAGCGTCATTAAACAGGACAATGCTGCTTGGTGACTCATGCATCACTGGTCATTTAGATTTCGTCATTCGTCATGAACTCACGCGGGTGTAGCTTAATGGTAAAGCCCCAGCCTTCCAAGCTGGCCACGTGGGTTCGATTCCCATCACCCGCTTGTGGATTGGAAAATTGGGTGAAGAGAATTTTGAATACGAACGGGGAACAAATTTTATTGCTAACCAACCATCGCCGAGACCACATTCAACTACAGCAGTTTAGTCCGTGACAAATCGGGAAATGAGCCGCACGTGCGCGGGAACGCCGCAGCGCAGTGTTGCCGTAACAGGGTGTTGCCGAAACATTGTCGCAAGGGAGTGTCACCCGCTGCTGTAGCTCAGTTGGTAGAGCGCGTCCTTGGTAAGGACGAGGTCAAGGGTTCAAGTCCCTTCAGCAGCTCTGACGCCGAATCGTTGGAATTGTGTATTAACCACGGAACTATTGCCCATCGATTCAGCACCAGATTTATTTTTGAATGGAGCCCACAAGGGGGCCAGATGTTTGCAAGACAGATTGTGATTTTGACAATTTTTTAATCGCTGGTTTTTCATCGTAGGGAGAAAGAATGGCCAAGGACACATTTCAACGGACCAAGCCGCACGTCAATGTTGGCACGATCGGCCACATTGACCACGGCAAAACGACCCTGACCGCCTCCATTTTGGCGGTGCAAGCGACCAAAGGCAAAGCGAGCATTAAGTCGTACTCCGACATTGCCAAAGGTGGTACGGTGCGCGATGAAACGAAAACCGTGACCATCGCCGTCAGCCACGTTGAGTACGAAACCGACAAGCGGCACTATGCCCATATTGATTGTCCGGGCCACGCCGACTTCATCAAAAATATGATCACCGGCGCCGCGCAAATGGACGGGGCGATTTTGGTGGTTTCGGCCGCCGACGGCCCCATGCCGCAAACCCGTGAACACATTTTGCTCGCGCGCCAAGTGGGTGTGCCGGCGTTGGTGGTGTTTTTGAACAAGGTCGACCTGGTGGACGATCCGGAATTGCTGGAGTTGGTGGAATTGGAAATTCGCGAACTGCTGACCAAGTACGGTTTCCCGGGCGACGAAATTCCGATTATTCGCGGCGCGGCCAAGCCGGCGCTGGATAATCCTAAGGACGAAAAGGCCAACAAATGCATTGGCGAACTGATGGACGCCATCGACAAATACATTCCCGAGCCGGTGCGCGAAATCGACAAGCCGTTTTTGATGGCCGTGGAAGACGTGTTCTCGATCGAAGGCCGCGGCACCGTGGCCACCGGTCGTGTGGAACGCGGCGTGGTGAAAGTCGGTGAGGAAGTGGAAATTGTCGGCCTTAGCCCCGACAAGCGCAAGGTCGTGGTGACCGGCGTGGAAATGTTCAACAAAACCCTGGACACGGGCCAGGCGGGCGACAACGTGGGTTGCCTGCTCCGCGGCATCAAGCGCGAGGAAATTGAGCGCGGCCAAGTGCTGGCCAAGCCCGGCTCCATTACGCCGCACACCAAGTTTGAGTGCGAAGTATACGTGCTGAGCAAAGAAGAAGGCGGGCGTCACACTCCGTTTTTCTCCGGTTACAAACCGCAGTTTTATTTCCGCACCACGGACGTGACCGGCAGTGCACAGTTGGTGGGCGGGGCGGAAATGTGCATGCCCGGCGATAACGCCCGGTTGAGCGTGGAATTAGGATATCCCATCGCCATGGACGATGGCGTGCGGTTTGCCATCCGCGAGGGTGGTCGCACGGTCGGGTCGGGCGTGGTGACCAAAATATTGGCATGAAGTCAATCGGATTTGGAGCTTCGGATTTAACCTAGGGGTGTAGCTCAATTGGCAGAGCACTGGTCTCCAAAACCAGCGGTTGGGGGTTCAAGTCCCTTCGCCCCTGCCAGTCGGTGTGTGGTGAATCGGTGAGTGGTGAGTTCGGGCGGTGGATGTACTCACCACTGGCGGAACTCACCACTTACCACGTTCGGTGGTGCAGGATGCACGAGGTAACCATTATGTCCAAACAACACGTCACGGCAGACCACGAAGAACATACGGAAGAAGATAAACAAAACGGAGCCGAGAGTTCGGCCCGGTCGGTCAGCAATCGGAGCGAAGTCGCAAAACGAAAGAAGGATCGCCGCATGACCGCGGGCACGCATTGGTTATTTCAGTTGGGGGTGTACAAGCGCAGCCAAGGACGCGTCATCCGACAAATTACGTTTTTTGCGTTGCTGGCAGCGATTGCTCTGGGCGCATGGCGGTTGAGCGAATTTGCGCATCGTTCGGGTTTGAAGTATGGCGTCCCGTTTGCCATTTTGGTTGTGGGCGGGTGGCTTGTTTATCGGTTGGTGAACTTGCCGCGGTTTGCGGATTTTTTGATTGCCGTGGAGGCGGAAATGACCAAGGTTTCCTGGCCGACGCGGCACGAACTGATTCGCAGTTCGATGGTGGTCATTTTCACCATTATCGGATTTGCCGTGCTGTTGTGGTTTTACGACACGTTTTGGAGCTTTTTGTTGGGTCTGCTGCACATGTAACAGGGCAGTAAATAACGTGAATGATGTTTGGGAAAACACGGAGAATGTTTCAAACCCGTCTGCGGGCGGCGCGGGTAGCGTTGCGCCCGGGCAGTTGCCGCCGGATGATGCCGCGCCACGGGATGTTGTCACCGCGGCCGCGCCCACGGGTCCCGCCAGCCATGCGCCGGATGCAACCGGGGGTGATGATATTGAAGCGGCCGAATCTGTTCAGTCCCCGGAGCCCGAGCCGGAGCTCGAGCCGGAACATGAGCCCAAGGGCATTGCCGTAGCCGTGGAAGATGACGACCGGCCGGTCAAAATGGAGTGGTACATCCTCAAGGTGCAAAGCAACCGGGAAGATTCCATTCGAGAAGGATTGAAACGCAACGTGGAACGGGCCGGACTGGGTAAGTACTTCGGCGACATTATTGTGCCGATTGAAACGGTCACCGAATTCAAAGGCGGAAAAAAGAAGGTCGTCAAACGAAAGCTGTATCCGGGGTACCTGGTCGTGCAGATGGAGATCAACGACGACACGTGGTACCTGGTGCGCGACACGGCGGGCATTGGTGATTTCACCGGCTCGATTGGCCGGCCCTCGCCCATGGCCCCCCAGGACATTGCGAAAATTATCTCCAAGACTGAGGAAAAAACGGACGACGCGCCGCGGCTGAATATTCGCGTGAAAAAGGGAGATCGGGTCAAAATCAACGAAGGCACGTTCGAGAATTTTGAAGGAGAAGTGGACGCCATCAACGAAGCCAGCGGCCGCGTGAGCGTGATTATCAACATTTTCGGTCGACCCACGCCAGTGGAATTGGAGCATTGGCAAATCGAGCCGCTGTAATTGAAGTTTGCATTTGAAACAATCCGTTTAGCCGCCGCCTCCAGGCGGCGCAACCTAATACAAAAACATGGCCAAGCAACTTGTTGGAACGACGAAATTTCAAGTGCCCGGCGGGCAGGCCACGCCTGCGCCACCGGTCGGCACCTCGCTGGGTAAATTCGGCATCAACTTGGGTCAGTTCGTACAGCAATTTAACGAACGGACGCGCGATGCCGGCGGCATGGCCATTCCCGTAGTGGTGAATGTGTACAACGACCGCAGCTTCGACTTTGTTTGCAAAAGCCCACCAGCGGCCGCCCTGCTCAAGCAAGCGGCCGGCATTGCCAAAGGCTCGGGCGTGCCGAACAAGGAAAAAGTCGGCAAGGTGAAGAAAGAACAGTTGGACAAAATTGTGAAACTGAAGGCTGCCGATCTGAACGCCACCGATCCCGATCATGCCCGGCGGATGATCGAAGGGACGGCCCGCAGCATGGGAATTGAGGTTGAGGGATGAGGGCGCAGAGATAGGGATTGGACACGGGTCGGCAAACCGCTTGCGGTTTAGTAGCAGAATCAAGCAAAAAACTTAAAACACAGTTGGTGACACGCAAATCTCAGTTGGTGAACACGATGGTCAAAGTTGCGAAGCGCATGAAAACGATGATGGAGAAGCTGCCGAAATCGGAAGCTGCCATGTCGGTGGATGAAGCGGTGAAAATTCTCAAGCAATTTCCGCCGCGAAAGTTCGATCAAACGGTGGAACTTTCCATACGTTTGGGCATCGATCCGAAACAGGCCGATCAGTTGGTGCGCGGCTCGATCGTGCTACCGCACGGCATCGGCAAATCGAAAAAAGTAGTGGTGTTCGCCAAGGGAGATAAAGCCGAGGAAGCCAAAGCCGCCGGCGCCGACGAAGTGGGCGCCGAAGACTTAGCCGCCAAAATTAAGGGCGGTTGGACCGATTTCGAAGCCTGTATTGCCGCGCCGGACATGATGGGTTTGGTCGGTCCGCTCGGTAAAGCGTTGGGCCCCAAGGGGTTGATGCCGTCGCCGCGGGCCGGCACGGTGACTCCGGACATTGGCAAAACCGTGAAGGAATACAAGGCGGGCAAGGTGGAGTTCCGCAACGACCCAACGGGCATTGTTCATGCGGTGGTGGGCAAGTTGAGCTTCGATGAAAAGAAGCTGGCCGAAAACATCCGCGCTTTCATCGACCAAATTTTGCACATGAAGCCGCACAGCGTTAAAGGCGTGTACGTGAAAAGCATTACCGTCAGCGGCGCGATGACGCCGGGATTAAAAATCGCCGCGTAAGAAGGAAGTTTAAGTCATTCAGTTAGCCCCCGGTCAATGACCGGGAGCTAAATACACGAAACTTGAAGCCATGAGTAAATTTGTCAAAGACTTGCTGACTCGCGATTTGCGAAATCAACTAACCGGCGTGAATGACGCGCTGTTGGTCAATGTCGTGGGGCTGGATGCCATTCGCACGACGAAGCTGCGTGGCGAGTTGCGCAAAAAAAACATCAAACTGGAAGTCATCAAAAACAGCATGGCCCGGCGGGCGACCGAGGGCACTCCGCTGGCGCCGGCGTTTGAAGGCGTGGAAGGGACGCTGGCCATTGTGTGGGGCGCGGATGATTTCGTGTCTCTGACCAAAGAAATCGTCAAACTTTCCGAAGCGAAAGAGTTCGAAGGGTTCGCCACTCGCGGCGGGACCATGGACGGCGGCAAGCTAACGCCGGCACAAATCAAAGAAGTCAGCAAGTGGCCCTCGCGCACTGAGCAATTATCGATGCTGGTGGGACAGATTCTGGGGCCGGGCGCGCGGCTTGCCGGACAACTCAAGGGGGCCGGCGGGACACTGGTCAATCAAGTGAAAACCCATGCGGAGAATTTGGAGAAGGCCGGCGGCGGCGAAGCGGCTCCGGCAGCGGAAACACCTGCGGCAGGTTAATTTCACCGCACAGACGCGGAGACACAGAGAAGATCAAATGTAGCGAAGATCAAATTTAGATACTCGATCGGAAATTTTGAAATCCAGCGGTTCCGGCGAGCCGCGAATCGATAAACAGTTTTTTACACGACTAGAAAGGAAGTTTGTAGCCATGGCCACTGCTGAAGCAACGCGTGAGTTTACCGGAAAAACGAAAGAACTGGGGGACAAGATTGTCGCCCTGACCTTGAAACAAGCTAAGGAACTGAGCGATTACTTAGAAGACGTGCACGGCATCAAAGCGGCTGCCGGCGGAGCCGTGATGATGGCCGCCCCAGGCGGCGCCGCAGCCGCTCCGGCGGCGGAAGCCAAAACCGAATTCGACGTGGTCCTGGAAGGCTTTGACGCCGCCAAGAAAATCGGCGTCATTAAGGTCATCCGGGCACTGACTAACCTGGGCTTGAAAGAAGCCAAAGATTTGGTGGAGGGCGCCCCCAGCAAGGTGAAGGAAGGCGTTTCCAAAGAAGATGCGGAGAAGGCAAAGAAGGAATTGGAGGAAGCCGGCGCGAAAGTGTCGGTCAAGTAACGGATGCCCGGAACCGGCAGCCTGCGATGGGCGTCAATTTTTTGGCGGCCAGTGTCAGACAGTCGGCATCGACGGTGGATCGGGTCAACTTTAGCTCGCTCAGTTGGTCTTGGCTGGTATGACACGCGATAGGCGGTCAAGCTGGCGGGCCATCTCTTAATGGATTGATTCAGGCAATTGCATTGGCAATCCCTTGCATTGACGCTGTGGCGCGGCGCTGGTTGCGGCTCGCGCGCTGGTAATTTTGCCTCATTCGACCGCGGCAACGAATTCACATTGCGGCGGCCACGATTTTTTCAGGAGCGATTTGTCCTATGGCGACTTCGGCTCAACGACGTATTACCCCGCAAGAAATTCGCAAGTTTGGCAGCGGCCGCGAGCTGTTTGCGATTCCCGATTTGACGCAAATCCAAACCCGCAGCTACGAAAATTTTCTGCAGTACGACGTGCCCAGCAACAAACGCAAGGACCAGGGCATTGAATCGGTGCTGCGCGAGATTTTCCCGATCGAAAGCTACGATAAAAATCTGAAGCTGGAATACATTCGCTACGAGTTGGGCAAGCCGCGGTATGAACCGCACGAGTGCCGGCAGTTGCGGCTGACTTACGGGCGGCCGTTCCGCGTGTGGCTGCGACTGACGAAGGCCGAGCCGATCGAAGAAGAAGTGTACCTGGGCGATATTCCCATCATGCTGGGCGGCGGCGAGTTCATTATCAACGGCGCCGAGCGCGTGGTGGTCAGCCAATTGCACCGCAGTCCCGGCGTGGATTTTGTCACCGAAACTGACACCGGCGAACGGAAAATATTCAGCGCCCGCATCATTCCGGAGCGCGGCAGTTGGATTGAGCTGAACGTGTCGAAAAAGGACACGCTGCAAGTGCGCATCGACCAAAGCGGCAAGTTCTCGGCGATGATGCTGTTGCGGGCGATGGATCCCAAATATGGCCAAGACGCCGACTTGTTGCGGACGTTTTACGAATCGCACATGGAAAAAGTGGTCGACGGCCGGAGCGTGGGAAAAATCGAGGGCAAAATTGCCGTCACCGACATTGTGTACCCGGCCAGCAGCGAACGCGCCGGCGAAATCATCGTGGAAGCGGGGCACAAAATCACGAAGAATTTGGCCGAAACCATTTGCACTTCGGGCTTGTCGAGCGTGGAAGTGATGGCGGACGTGAAAATCCCGCTCATTCTTAACAGCCTGGAAGAAGACACGACCGGCAGCCACGAGGAAGCGCTATTGCGGATTTACCAGCGGCTGCGGCCTGGCAATCCGGCGCAGTTGGAAAAGGCCAAAGCGCTGTTTCACGAGAAGTTTTACGACACCAACCGTTACCGTTTGGGGCGTGTCGGGCGATTCCGCATTAACCGCAAGCTGCGGTTGAATGTACCGGAAAGCGAAATGACGCTGCGACCGGAGGATTTAATCAGCGCCATTAAATACGTCATCAAGCTGAATGAAGGGGGCGGCGAAGGTTACGAGGTGGACGACATTGACCACTTGGGCAATCGCCGTTTGCGGACCATCGACGAGTTGGCTTCTGACGAATTGCGCAAGGGCTTTCTCAAGCTGCGTCGCACCGTGCAGGAGCGGATGAGCTTGAAAGAAGTGGAAGACATGACCCCGCGCACGCTGATCAATCCCAAGAGCATTTCGGCGGCGATTGAATACTTTTTTGGCCGCGGCGAGTTGTCGCAAGTGGTGGATCAAACCAATCCGCTGTCGATGCTCACGCACGAGCGGCGGCTTTCGGCATTGGGTCCCGGCGGCTTGAACCGTAAACGGGCCGGGTTTGAAGTGCGCGACGTGCACATTTCGCACTATGGGCGCATTTGTCCCATTGAAACGCCTGAAGGCACAAACATCGGCTTGATTTCCAGCCTGGGAATTTACGCGGCTGTGGATGAATACGGCTTTTTGGTTACGCCCTACCGCAAAATCAATAAAGGCAAGTTGACCGATCAGGTGGAGTGGTTACGGGCAGATCAGGAAATGGACGCGTACTTGGCTCCGGCCGATGCGCCGGTGGTGAACGGCCATTTGTCGGGCGAAAACATTATTGCGCGTTACCGGTCCGACTTTGAATTGGTGCCGGTCGACAAGGTTGACTACATCGACGTGGCGCCGAGCCAAATGGTGGGTGTTTCGGCGGGCCTGATTCCTTTCTTGGAACACGACGACGCCAACCGCGCGCTGATGGGTTCCAACATGCAACGGCAGGCGGTGCCGCTGTTGGTTACGGAACCGCCGCTGGTGGGCACGGGCATGGAAGTCGACGTGGCGATCAACTCCAGCATGCTGCTGCGGTCGCCCAAGAAGGGAACCGTCACGTATGTCGACGCCGACAAAGTGGTGATCAACAACGAGGAAATTCCACTGACCAAGTTCAAAGGATTGAACGAGCGGACCTGCCAGAACCAGCGGCCGGTCGTCGGCGTGGGTGATAAGGTGGAAAAAGGAACTGTTATTGCCGACGGGGCCGCGACCTACCACGGCGAGCTGTCGCTGGGTCGCAACGTGCTGGTCGGCTTCATGGCGTGGGACGGATTCAACTTTGAGGATGCCATTATCATCAGCGAAGAGCTGGTGCAGAACGACGTGTACACGTCGATTCACATCGAAGAGTTCGACATTGAAATTCGCGAAACCAAGCTGGGCCGCGAGGAATTCACGCGCGACATTCCCAACGTCAGCGAAAAGGCACTGCGTAATTTAGACGAGACGGGCATCGTGCGGGTGGGTACTTACGTGCAGCCGGGCGACATTTTAGTGGGCAAGGTTTCGCCGAAGAGTAAAACCGAGCTGACGCCTGAGGAAAAACTGCTGCACGCGATTTTTGGCCGGGCGGGCGAAGACGTGAAGAACGATTCGCTGGAAGTGCCATCGGGCGTAGAAGGCATTGTCATCCACACGGAAAAATTCTCACGCCGGATGAGTTTGTCCGAGGACGACCGCAAGAAATTCGAGAAAGATTTAAAAACGGCCGAAACCGAAGGCAACGCCAAAATTGCCGAAGCGTTTGGCGCGATGATCGGCGAAATTGAATCGATTCTCCACAAAACGTTGACCGACGCGGAAGGCGCGCCTTTGGTGCGCGACCAGGAGCATAAATTCGTGGCCGAGCAGGCGGCGAATTTCAAACTGGATGCAATCGACATTCGCAGTCCGGAACGTCGGGCCGATGTGGAAAAGGCTTACAAAACGCTGTGGCCGGCAGTGGAAGCGGCCATCGATGACCGTGATCGCAAGCTGAACAGCATGAAGCGCGGCGACGAACTGCGCAGCGGCGTGCTGCAAATGGTCAAAGTGTACATTGCCGCCAAGCGCGTGATTTCGGTGGGCGATAAAATGGCCGGCCGACATGGCAACAAGGGCGTGGTCTCCAAAATTTTGCCCAAGGAAGACATGCCCTTTTTGGCCGACGGCACGCCGGTGCAAATTCTGCTCAATCCACTGGGCGTTCCCAGCCGTATGAACGTGGGCCAAATTTTGGAAACCCACTTGGGCTGGGCGGCGGCGGCGCTGGGCTTTCGAGCTGTCACGCCGGTGTTCGACGGCGCCAGCGAGGAAGAAATTAACGCCGCCTTGGATAAAGCCGGTCTGCCCAGGCACGGCAAAGCACAACTGTTCGATGGCCGCACCGGCGAGCCCATGGAGCAGGAAACCACCGTGGGCTACATCTACATGCTCAAGCTGCATCATTTGGTGGACGACAAGGTGCATGCCCGCAGCACGGGCCCGTATTCGCTCATTACGCAGCAGCCGTTGGGGGGCAAGGCGCGGTTCGGCGGACAGCGATTCGGCGAAATGGAAGTGTGGGCCTTGGAAGCGTACGGCGCCGCTTACATTTTGCAGGAGTTGCTCACCGTAAAGAGCGACGACGTGGAAGGCCGCACCAAAATTTACGAGGCCATGGTCAAGGGCGAAAACACGTTGGAAGCCGGCACCCCGGCCAGCTTCGACGTGCTGACGAACGAAATCCGCGGCCTGGCTCTGAACATGCAATTGGAAAAACGCCGGATTTGACCGAATCGGCATAATTGAAACCGGCAGTCACATTTCGACAGATCACGAACTTAATGATAAACGCGAAAGCGCCTAGTTTTTTATAAGGAGGATTTCTGTGAGCATTGGCGAAACCTCTTACGACCGGATTAACGATTACTCGGCGGTGAAAATTTCTCTGGCCCGGCCGCACGACATTCGCAGTTGGTCGTTCGGCGAAGTGAAAAAGCCGGAAACCATTAATTACCGCACTTATCGGCCGGAACGCGACGGGTTGTTCTGCGAGCGCATTTTCGGACCGGAAAAAGATTGGGAATGCGCCTGCGGCAAATACCGCGGCATGAAATACAAAGGCATGATCTGCGATCGCTGCGGCGTCAAAGTCACTCACAGCCGCGTGCGACGCAAGCGGATGGGACATATTGAGCTGGCCGCGCCCGTCGTGCACATTTGGTTCTTCAAGGCCATGCCCAGCCGCTTGGGCAACTTGCTGGACATGAAAACTACGAGCCTGGAAAAGGTGATTTACTTTCAGGATTACGTGGTCACCGATCCGAAAGATACGCCGCTAAAAAAACAGCAATTGCTCACCGAGGAAGAATATCGCCAGGCCCGCGAGCAATATGGCGAAGGAACCTTCGATGCGGAAATGGGGGCCGAAGCGGCCCGCAAGCTGCTGCTCAACATGGATTTGGTGGCGCTCTCCAAGCAATTGCGCGAAGAGCTGAACACCACGAACTCCAAGCAAAAGAAAAAGGATCTGATCAACCGGCTGAAAATTGTGGAAAGCATCCGCGATTCGGACAACAAGCCGGAGTGGATGGTGCTGGACGTGATTCCGGTCATTCCGCCCGATTTGCGGCCGCTGGTGCTCTTGGACAGCGGCAACTTCGCCACGAGCGATTTGAACGACCTGTATCGCCGCATTATCAACCGCAACAACCGGTTGAAAAAGTTGGTCGATTTGAACGCGCCGGAAGTGATTATCCGTAATGAAAAGCGGATGCTGCAACAATCGGTGGACGCGCTGTTCGATAACAACCGCTGCAAGCGCCCCGTGTTGGGCAGCAGCAATCGGCCGCTGAAATCGCTGACCGACATGATCAAGGGCAAGCAAGGCCGGTTCCGCGAAAACCTGCTGGGCAAGCGCGTGGATTATTCGGCCCGCAGCGTGATCGTGGTGGGTCCGAACTTGCGGCTGCATCAATGCGGTCTGCCGAAGAAGATTGCCCTCGAACTGTTCCAGCCGTTCATCATTCGACGGCTTAAAGAGTTGGGCCACGCCGATACGATCAAGTCGGCCAAAAAGATGCTGGAGCGCAAGGACGCGGAAGTCTGGGACATTTTGGAAGAAGTGATCCGCAATCATCCGGTGTTGTTGAATCGCGCGCCGACACTGCACCGCATGGGCATTCAAGCCTTTGAGCCGGTGCTGGTGGAAGGCAACGCCATTAAGTTACATCCGCTGGTGTGCAAGGGCTTTAACGCCGACTTCGACGGCGACCAAATGGCGGTGCACTTGCCGCTTTCGATTGAAGCGCAGGTGGAAGCGCACACGCTGATGATGTCGGTGCACAACATTTTCAGCCCGGCCAACGGCAATCCGATTATCAGCCCGTCGCAGGACGTGGTGATGGGTTGCTATTACCTGAGCGTGTCGCTGCCCGACCGCAAGGGGCAGGGGATGGTGTTTTCGTCGATAGAAGAAGTGCAGTTGGCGTGGTCGCTGGGAAAAATCGACACCCATGCGCGGATCAAGGTGAAACTGCCGCCGCACCGACGTTTGAAGACCGACGCGGATACGCAAGCCAAGGCCGGCGCGATTATCGATACCACCGTGGGCCGGGTGCGCTTCAACACTATTTTGCCGACCGGGATGCCGTTTTACAACCATCCGCTGCGTTCCAGCGATTTGGCGAAGGTGATTTCCGATTGCTACCAAATGTTGGGCCGGCGTGCCACGATTGATTTGCTGGACGACCTGAATATGCTGGGCTTCCGCGAAAGCACCCGCAGCGGTTTGTCATTCGGCACCGACGATTTGATTACGCCGGCGATGAAATCGCGGATTATCGGCGAGGCGGAACGTGAAGTGCAGAAGCGCAACAAACTGTATCAACGCGGCATCATTACTGAAGGGGAACGCTACAACCAGGTGCTGGACGTGTGGACTCATGCCCGGGAACGCATCACCACGGAAATGATGGAGGCCCTGGAAAGCGACTTCCGCCGGCCGGGTTACGTGAATCCCATTTACTTGATGGCGCACTCCGGCGCCCGCGGCGGCGTGGAGCAAATTCGCCAGTTGGCCGGCATGCGCGGTTTGATGGCCAAGCCTTCGGGCAAGATCATCGAAACGCCCATCAAAGCCAACTTCCGCGAAGGGCTAACCGTGTTGGAATACTTCAGCTCCACGCACGGGGCCCGCAAAGGCTTGGCCGATACGGCGTTGAAGACGGCGGATTCCGGCTATCTGACCCGAAAACTGGCCGACGTGGCGCAAAACGTGGTCATTACGACGCAAGATTGCGGCACCACGCAAGGCATTACCAAGGGGGTAATTTACCGCGGCGAGAAAGTGGAAGTGAGCCTGGCTGATTCCATTCGAGGCCGCGTAAGCCGCCAGAACATCGTCAATCCGATCACCGACGAAATTGTCGTGAAGGAAAACGAATTGATTACGCCGACCGTAGCGCGGCGGATCGAGCAGTTAGGACTGGAGCGCATTCAGGTGCGCAGCCCGCTCACCTGCGATGCCTCGCTGGGCGTGTGCCGGTTGTGCTACGGCATGGATTTATCCACCGGTTCGATGGTGGAAGAAGGCATGGCCGTGGGCATTATTGCCGCTCAGTCGATCGGAGAACCTGGCACGCAGTTAACCATGCGTACGTTCCACATTGGCGGCGTGGGTCAACGGGCCATCGAAGAGAAAGATTATAAAGCCAAGAAGGCGGGCACGGTGCAATTCGTGCGGCTGAAAGTGGTGCGCACCGAATCCGGCGAACAGGTGGTGCTGACCCGCAACGGCGAATTGGTCATTTTGGATCCTAAAGGCCGGGAATTAGAAAAGTACGAAATTCCCGCCGGCGCCAATTTGCGCGTCGAGGAAAATGCGGAAGTGAAGCCCGGCCAAGTACTGTGCGAATGGGACCCGCACAGCATTCCCATTTTGGCGGAAGTGACCGGCAAGGTGCGCTACGAAGATGTCATCGAAGGCGAAACCATGCGGATCGAAAAAGACCCCAGCGGCCACGTTCGCCGCATGGTGATGGAGCACAAGGGCGATTTGCACCCGCAGGTGGTGCTGGAAGACGAGGCAGGGAAGATCTTGGACTTCTACTACTTGCCCGAAAAGGCGTACATCGAAGTGAACGAAGGCCAAGCGGCATCGGCCGGCACGCTGCTGGCAAAAACGCCGCGAGAAGTATCGGGCACGCAAGACATCACCGGCGGTTTGCCCCGCGTGACGGAAATTTTTGAAGCCCGGAAACCGAAAGATCCGGCGGTGATTGCCGAGATCGACGGCACCGTGGAAATTTTAGGGGAAAAGCGCCGCGGCAAGAGGACGATTATTGTCCGCAGCGAAAGCGGCATCGAACGGGAGCATTTGGTCAGCCACGGAAAGCACTTGCGAGTCCACTCCAGCGACTTTGTGCGGGCCGGCGAGGCGCTGGTGGACGGTCCGCTGGTGCCGCACGACATTTTGCGCATCTCCGGTGAAGAAGCCGTACAGCAATACTTGACGCGCGAAATTCAGAACGTGTATCGCAGCCAGCGCGTCGATATTGACGACAAGCACATCGAAATTATCGTCTCACAAATGCTCCGCAAGGTGCGCATTGAAAGCGTGGGCGATACCGGGCTGCTGCCGGGCAGCGTAATGGACAAATTCGAGTTCCGCAAAGTGAACCAGAATTTGTCGGGCTGCTTGAAGATTACCGAAAAGGGAGACAGCGAGTTTGAAGCCGGCACGATTGTGCCCAAGGACGCGCTGGAAGCGGCCAATAGTCAGACCGAAGGCTTGGGCGGCGCGCCCGCCAAGGGCACCAAGCCCAAAAGTGCCACCGCCAGCACGCAACTGTTGGGCATTACCAAAGCGGCGGTGCAATCGAGCAGCTTTATTTCGGCGGCCAGCTTCCAGGAAACCACCAAGGTGCTGACCGAAGCGGCCTTGGCCGGCAAGATCGATCGACTGGTCGGACTGAAGGAGAATGTGATTCTTGGTCACTTAATTCCGGCGGGCACGGGATTCAAAACGTTCCAGGAATCGGACGTTCGCATCCGGCGCGAGGCGTTGGAAGCGTTGGCCGCGCAAAAGGAGCAAGTGCTCACGCGCGCCTTCCCGCTGCTGGAAACCGCCGAAGATACCAATGGTTCGGCCGCCCAAACCAGCGGCGGCGCCACGGCAACCGCCACCGCCGAAGCACCCTCCGAATCTGTTCCCAGTGGGCTCGATGCTTTGCTGGGCGACGGCGGCAATGGCGACAACGCCGAATCGTCGGAATAAACCTGGTCCGAAATAGCGCCTCACCGGCTCTGTTATCCGTGGTAGAATAGCACTAGCGGATGATTTCAGTCAGTCTGTTATGCAAAGGGTGCGGCCATGCGACAGGTCGTTATTTATCCCGGCGAAGATGGATATTGGGTGGCGGAGTGTCCGAGTTTGCCCGGTTGCGTTTCGCAAGGCAAAACTCGTGAGGAAACCATCGCTAATATCCGCGAAGCAATCGATGTCTACATCGAAGCTCTCAAAGATGATAGTCTTGCGGTTCCTGAAGACAAATTCGAGGCTTTGCTGGTGGCGGTATGACCAAGCTGCCACGGATTTCCGGCTCCGAGGCAATGGCAGCATTGAAGAAAGCCGGCTTCTACGTGAAGCGGCAAAAAGGCAGTCACATCGTCATGCGTCGCGATCAGCCGTTTGCGCAGACCGTCGTGCCAGACCATCGGGAATTGGATTCAGGCACCCTAAGAGCAATCATTCGTCAAATCGGAATGTCGGTCGATGAATTTCAAGCACTCCTGTAAGCCTCTTCTGAGTCAAACGGTATAGTATGATCAGGAGAAACGGAGAAACCTGATCATGCGTTATCTTGTCCGCGCTCGGCTCAAACCGGGCTGCCAGCAGGCGTTGTTGGACGCCGTCGAAAACGGAACTTTGGGAAAAGGTTCCGTTGCGGAAACGGAATATCTGCGCAACATGCACGAGGCGCGGCAATTTCCCGACGGCACTGCGCGTTGGGTCGAAGTATGCTACTGCCCTACCCCGCTGCAAGAAGAACGGCCGTACTGGGAGCAGTATTTCGATCTGGTGAAAGTGCAGGACGCCCATTTGCGGGCTAACTGTCGCGACGAAAACGGCACGGAGCCCTGGGCTTGCGAAAACTGCGATTGCACGCGGCGGCTGGAAGAACGGTTAGCATGCAGTGCCCGCCCGTTCTTGGCAGGCCTTGTCCAGTCTTCTAAGTCCACACAGTAACCCATGTTGTGCAGCGACAAAGGGAGACGGTACCGATCTCCCGAAAATAAGGTGCCGCGCTTCGGCCGTACCTTTTCTTAATGGGATATGTTAAGGGTATTGTAATTATGACGTGCTTCGAGGCAGTCGATGCCGCGCAGTCTCTAGTGCTTAACTACGGATCGCATTTCGGCGCGTTGTTGTTTTGCAATCCAAGATGGACCGATAAATCGAGTAAAATCTCTGACTTATGGATCGTTGGCCTTGAGGCGACAACCCTTCCCTGGGGATGGATTTGGCTTTGCGTTCTTTGCGATGATAGCCTTCCTGTAATTGCCGCCCAAAAGCAGAAAAACCGGAAATTCACAGGATTAGACTGATTCATAACTGTATTTCCCGCCTGCAATTGACACCCGGCCTGAATCGGGTATCCTGATGGATTCCAATTCACACGCCGTTCATCCACACCGTAGCCCTCTCCCTCGCGGGAAAGGGAACTTGTATGCCGACGATCAGTCAACTTGTAAAAAGCCGCCGCCGGCCGAAGCGGAAGTTCAGCAAGTCGCCCGTGTTGGATAAATGTCCGCAAAAGCGGGGCGTGTGCCTCATTGTGAAAACGATGACGCCCAAAAAGCCGAACTCGGCACTGCGGAAAATTGCCCGCGTGCGATTGAGCAACGGCAAAGAAGTGACCGTGTACATTCCGGGCGAAGGCCACACGCTGCAGGAGCACTCGATTGTGCTGATTCGCGGCGGCCGTGTGCGCGATCTGCCTGGCGTGCGCTATCACATCATCCGAGGCACGTTGGATTGCTTGGGCGTGGAAGGCCGCAAGGGAAGCCGCAGTTTGTACGGAGCGAAAAAGGGCTAAGCGAGTGGCCGGTGATCAGTGGTCAGTGGTCAGAACAGATCACGCCGCAAATTCATTGGCCGTAACTGACCACTGACCACTGACCACTGAAACATGGGAAGAATTACTGCCAGCGGCACGACACTCAAGCCCGATCCGCGCTTCGGCGACGTGATGGCCAGCAAGTTCATCAATTGCCTGATGCACGACGGCAAAAAAAGCACGGCCCAAGGGGTGTTCTATCGGGCGCTCGATATCGTCAAGGAAAAAATGCCCGACAAAGAGCCCATCGAAGTGTTCAAGCAGGCGTTGGAAAACGTGAAGCCCAGCATCGAAGTGCGCTCCAAGCGCGTCGGCGGGGCGGCCTATCAAGTGCCGATGCAAGTGAGCCGCAAGCGGCAGGAATCGCTGGGCATCCGCTGGATTTTGGAATCGGTCCGCGAGAAAAAAGGCCGGGCCACGCACGAAAAATTGGCCGATGAGCTGCTGGCCGCCTTCAACCGGGAAGGGGCCGCCATGACCAAGCGCGAAAACGTCCACCGTATGGCCGATGCCAACAAGGCCTTCGCCCACTTCGCCTGGTAAATGTCCAATCGTACAATGGCCGCCACTGCCTCCCCCGGCAGTGCGGCCTTTTTTATGCGCACAAACATCAACCGCAGAGACGCGGAGAGGAGAATCCATTCAGGATTTAGAACGCATGATGAGTTTGTCTGGCACAAGTGGTTACCTCCCAAATCCTAAGTTCCGTTACTGCATTGTTTCTTCTCTGTGCCTCTGTGTCTCTGCGGTTTTTTGAGTTTGAATTTCCATGCAACGTGATCTGCATAAACTTCGCAATATCGGCATTATTGCCCACATCGATGCCGGCAAGACCACCGTCACCGAGCGGATGCTGTTTCTGTCCGGCGCCAAGCACCGGGTGGGGGAAGTCGACAAAGGCACGACCGACACCGACAGCGACCCCGAGGAGCAAGAACGGGGCATCACCATTTACGCCGCCTGCGTCACGTTTCCGTGGAAGGATGTGACGGTCAATTTGCTGGACACGCCAGGGCACGTCGATTTCACCGCCGAGGTGGAGCGCTGCTTGCGGGTGCTGGACGGCGCAGTGGTGGTGTTCAGCGCCCGGGAAGGGGTCGAGGCCCAGAGCGAAACAGTGTGGCGGCAGGCCGACAAGTACAAAGTGCCGCGGGTGGCGTTCATCAATAAATTGGATCGCGAAGGGGCTGATTTTGAGGCGGTTTACACCGAGATTTCCAAGCGGTTGGCGGCCCATCCGGTGGCGATTCAAATTCCCGTTGGCCAAGGCCCGCCGCATGTGAAACACCCGTTTCGCGGCATTATCGACCTTATCGAAATGAAGTTGCTCACCTTCGGCGGCGACCGGCAAAGCCGAGAGCAAACCGCGGCAGAAATTCCCGACGATCTACGCCCTCGGGCTGAAGAGTGGCGCACCGCCATGTTGGAAAAGCTGTACGACTACAGCAACGAGTTGATGGAATTGGCCCTGCAAGAAGAGCCGATTCCGCCGGAGCTCATCCGCCAAGTGTTGCGCAAAGCTACGGTAAGTTTGCAAGTGCAGCCGGTGTTGTGTGGCTCGGCTTTGCACGGCATCGGCGTGCAGCCGGTACTTGATGCGGTGCAATATTATTTGCCCAGTCCGCTGGATGTGCCGCCGGTGGAAGGCCGGGCTGTGGAATCGGGTAAAGATGGGGGCGAAAAAATCGAGCGGCGGAAACCTTCGCCGGATGAGCCATTTTGCGGCCTGGTGTTCAAAGTGTTGCCGGCCAAAACGGGCGACATGTACTGGATTCGCGTTTATTCCGGGTCGCTCAAACAAAACAGCCGGGTACTGAATTCGGGAAAAAACTTCAAGGAAAACGTGTCGCAGTTGTGGATCATTCATGCTACGAAACGCGAAGAGCAAATTGACAGCGTGCAGGCCGGCGACATCGTGGGAGCGATCGGGCCGCGGCAGTCAATCACCGGCGATACGCTGTGCGATCCGAAAGCACCGCTGCTCCTGGAAACGATTCAATTTCCCGAGACCGTGATTTCAGCCGCCGTGGAACCGGAAAGCACGGCTGATCGCAAAAAACTGGGCGAAGTGCTGGAAATGCTCAAGCGGCAAGATCCCACCTTCCGCGCCCACGAAAACGAGGAAACCGGCCAAACACTGATCAGCGGCATGGGCGAATTGCACCTGGAAGTAATTCAACATCGGCTGCAGCGCGATTTCAATTTGAATGTGCGCGTACACAAGCCGCGGGTCAGTTACAAAGAAACCGTGAACGCGACGGCGGAAGCATTGGGCAAGTGCAATCGGCAAATTGGCGGACAAACGTTGTTCGCCGAAGTGAAGGTCCGCGTGACGCCGCTGCATAAGGATGAGCCGGCGCGCGTTTTTACAAATTGGTTCACCGAAGACAGCGCCAAGCAAAATCTTATCCAGTTAGTGCTGGCGGCGCTGAAAGAGGCGGCCGAGGGGGGCGGACTGAAAGGCTGTCCGCTGTGGAGTTGTTCGCTGGAGTTGCTACAAACGCCGTTGCCCGAGCCGTTGCCCGGTGAAGTGGCGCTGCGGATTGCGGCTGCCGACGCCTTTACCAAAGTGCTGCAAGCCGCGGGCGTAACCGTGCTGGAACCGATCATGCGGGTGGAAGTGACCACTCCAGAAGAACACTTGGGGGACGTCATCAACGATTTGCAGCAGCGGCGGGCAATTATTAGCAGCACGGAAAACCGCGGCGGGGCGACGGTACTGGAAGCCGAAGCGCCGCTGTCGGCCATGTTCGGTTATTCAGCGGCAGTTCGCAGCTTAAGCCAAGGCCGGGCGAGTTTTTCGATGGAACCGTTAAAATACGGCCCTGCCCCGCCGGAAGTGCAGGAAGGGTTTATTTAGGCACCCAGGGGTCTGGTAGTCTTGTGCATGGTGGACTGGTGGTCTGGTCATCTGGGGTCTATTCCCAAAAACCAGGCACCAACCCAAAGACACCCAGATCACCAGACACAAGGCACCAACACCAAAATCTCGCCTAACACCCCATTGACCCGTTTTTGCTGATGTTCTATGTTGGAGGGCTTGCCCCATGGACAGGGGTATGACGGGAAGTGTTGGAAGCAGAAGTTAGCTTGATACACCGGATGAAAAATCCGGCGGGAGCAGCAGCGTGGCCGGTCATTCGCACGAAATTATTCGCATCCGGATGGAGGCATACGACCATACGGTGTTGGATCAAAGCGCGGCGGAAATTGTCGATACCGCCAAGCGTACCAATTCCGAGGTGCATGGCCCCATTCCGTTGCCCACGCGAATTGAACGCTATACGGTGCTGTCTAGTCCGCATATCGACAAGAAGGCCCGGCAGCAATACGAAATTCGCACGCACAAGCGGGTGATCGACATTGTGCAGGCGACGGCAAAAACGATTGAAGCCTTGAACAAGTTAAGTTTGCCCGCTGGCGTGGATATTAAAATCAAAGCCAGCAGCAGCAGATAACGGTTAAAGATTGGCAGCGGCAGAATTGTCGTTGCGAAACATCACTTAGGTACTTGAGAAAAACCTGCATGCTACGGAAGTTCAGTGGGTAATGCGCAGCGAGGTCGGCGGCGATCTGGCTGCAACTCGGCGAAATGCCGGGTGCGGGTCGTACGCCTGACCGGTGAGTCCACACTTAGCGGACCGCTTGTCTACGGCAAACCCAATGAACAACGCACGGGGATATTACGATGGCCATCGGATTACTCGGCCGCAAGGTCGGGATGACACAAGTGTTTGACGAAGCTGGGACGGCAATCCCGGTAACGGTCATCGAGGCCGGCCCTTGCCCCGTGCTCCAATTACGCACTGCCGACCGCGATGGTTATGAGGCGGTGCAAATCGGCTTCTCTGATATGCCGCGGCGTTTGGCCATTCGCAGCCGACGCGGCCACGTGGCCAAGTTAGACAGCGCTCGTTCCAAGGCCAGAGCGAAAGCTGGCGTGGAACTGCCGCCCAAGGCCGATTGCGAACCGCAACGTTTTGTGCGGGAATTTCGCGGGACGTCGGACGAGTTGGCCGTAGGTCAAAAGCTGACGGTGGAGATTTTTGAGAAGGTGGCTGCCGTCGACGTCACCGCCACAAGCAAAGGCAAGGGCTTTCAAGGCGCGATGAAGCGGCACAACTTCAAAGGGCAACGTGCCACCCACGGCGTGAAAAAAGTGCATCGCCATATTGGGGGCACCAGCGGCAACACTTTTCCAGGCCGCACGTTCAAAGGCAAAAAGATGGCCGGCCAGATGGGAAACGTCCGCCAAACCAGCCGCAATTTGAAAGTGGTGCGCGTCGACAAAGAAAACAATTTGCTGCTGGTGCGCGGCGCCGTGCCGGGCCCGAATGGCGGTTTTGTCATGGTACGCCAAACGAACAAGCTGTGAAATTTTAACGGCGACATTATGCCAAAGCTAACCATCTACGATGCGAAGGGGGCCAGCGTGGGCTCGGTGGAAATCGAGCCGACCGATCTGGCTCCGCGCATCAACAAGCAATTGTTGCACGATGCCGTTGTGATGTACGAAGCCAACCTGCGGCAAGGCACATTCGCCACGAAAAGTCGGGCTTTGGTGGCGGGCTCGACGAAGAAAATGTATCGCCAAAAAGGGACCGGCAACGCCCGGGCCGGTTCGCGGCGGAGCGGTATTCGTCGTGGCGGCGGCCACATTTTTGCCAAAAAGCCGCGCGATTTCGGCTACCGCATGCCACGCAAGGCGTTGCAATTGGCCACGCGGATGGCCGTGGCGGCGAAAATTCGGGACGATCAAATCACCCTGATCGACGATTTGAAATTCAGCGCTCCCAAAACCCGCGACATGGCGGCCATTTTGAAAGCGTTGAAGTGCCACGAACATAAAAGCCTGCTGGTGGCCACCACCGCATATGACGCCAACTTGTACAAATCGGTTCGTAATATCGCCGGCGTCAGTTTGTCGCCGGTGGCGGAATTAAACGCCCTGACGGTGTTGCGGCCCCAGCGATTGCTGTTCACCAAAGCAGCGCTGGAATGGATTAAAGAGCAGGCCGGAAAATCGTCCGCCGAAAAATCGGCCGAAGCCAAGGGGAAGCCGTCCTCGGATAAGCCGGGCGCGGCCAAGCGACCCAGGAAGAAATCGCCATGACCGCTGAAGCCACATCACCGGAAGCAGCTTGGCTGCAAAATCGCGGGCTACTGGCGTCGCACCAAATTATTGTGCGCCCGCTGGTGACGGAAAAAGGGATGCACCGCTCCAGCCGTTATAACGCCTACGCTTTTGAAGTGAACAAGCTGGCCACCAAAGCCGAGGTGCGGAAGGCGGTGGAAGAATTATTCAACGTGAAAGTGTTGCGCGTGCACATTCAAAACCGTAAGGGAAAGCCACGGCGGGCGCGTTTTCGCAGCGGCCGCACCCAAGATTGGAAAAAGGCGATTGTGAAGTTGGACCCCGAACACCGAATTAATTTCTTTTAGTAAAATAACCGCGCTAGTTTGATAACGACTCCCGGCCAGAGGCCGGGGACTAACTGACCACTGACAACGATCACCGACCACTAGCACATGGGCATTCGCCGTTACAAACCGACTTCGCCTGGCCGCCGCGGCGCCACCGTCAGCGATTTTGCTGAACTCACGCCGGGCGCTATGCTGCCCCGCGCGCTCAGCATCCCGAAAAAGCAGCATGGCGGACGCAACAATCAGGGTTTGATTACCGCCCGGCATCGTGGCGGCGGCCACAAACGGCGCTACCGACTGATTGATTTCCGGCGCGAAAAAGACGGCGTGCCCGCCAAGGTGCATTCCATTCAATACGACCCCAATCGCAGCGCCCGCATTGCCCTGCTGCATTTTGTCGATGGCGAAAAACGATTCATCCTGGCGCCCGATGGTTTGCAAGTGGGCCAGGATATTATGAACGGGCCCGACGCTCCGCCCAAAGTCGGCAATTGCCTGCCGATGCGAAACATTCCGCTGGGGTTGTCGATTCACAACATTGAGCTGCAGCCGGGCCGCGGGGCGCGTTTGTGCCGCTCGGCCGGGTCCAGCGCCGTGCTGATGGCCCGCGAGGCGGATTGGGCGCAAATTACGCTGCCCAGCGGCGAAATTCGCCGGGTGCCGTCTGCGGGTCGGGCGACGATTGGCGCCATTGGCAACGCCGACCACATGAACATTCAAATTGGCAAGGCTGGACGTAACCGCTGGAAAGGCTGGCGGCCGTTTGTGCGCGGCACGGCCATGAACCCCATCGATCATCCCCACGGCGGTGGCGAAGGCCGCACCAAGGGAGGCCGGCATCCGGTTAGTCCCACGGGCAAAAGCGCCAAGGGGGGCGGCACTCGCAAGCGGCGTAAGCCTTCCAATTCCGCGCTCATTCGCCGGCGGCGTTCGCGGCGATACGGTCAAATCAAAATTCCATTGTAAGAAGTATTCGTAGGCAGTACGCGGTATGCGGTATGCGGTTTATGGAAGCAATCTATCCGCTGGCGGTTTAGCAACAAAATAAATTATGGGACGCTCCAAAAAGAAAGGGCCGTTTGTCGATCCCAACGTCTTCCGCAAGGTGGAGATGATGGACTCGGTGAACAAAAAGGAGCCCATCAAAACCTGGGCCCGGGCTTGCACCATTGTGCCAGAGTTCGTGGGCCACACGTTCATGGTTCACAACGGCAAGTTGCACGTGAAGGTGTTTATTACCGAAGACATGGTCGGGCATCGACTCGGAGAATTTTCTCCCACGCGGACGTTCCGCGGCCACGGCGGCCGGATCAAGAAGGAAGCCGAGGCCGCAGCAGCAGCCGGCGGAGCGCCTGCCGTCGCGCCGGTGGGGAAAGGCTAAAGCAGCATGGGATACAAAGCCACCTACCGATTTGCCCGCATCAGTGCCCGCAAGGTGCGCCCTTTGGCGAATTTGGTGCGGGGCAAGTTTGCCGACGATGCTTTGGACATTTTGAAGTACATGCCGCATCGCGGAGCCCGAATGTTGGAGAAGGTGATTAAAAGCGCACTGGGTAATGCGGAAGATCAGCGGGCCAGCAATGTCGGCAGTTTGGTCGTGAAAGATTGCCGCATCGATGGGGGGCCGATGTTCAAGCGCATTCGTCCCCGGGCGCGCGGCATGGCGTTTATGATTCGCAAGCGAATGGCGCACATTTCGGTGGAATTGGAATAACCAGCAACCAATAACTTCGTACCGTCTTCGGCCCGCTGCCTGCGGCCCGCTGCTAAAACATCATGGGTCAAAAAGTTAATCCTGTTGCGTTTCGCACCGGCATTATGGAAGGCTGGAAAAGCCGCTGGTACGCCTCCAAGCAGGAATTTCGCGACCTGCTGTTGGAAGATTTCAAAGTTCGTAAGTTTGTCAAGGAAAAATACAATTTCGCCGCCATACCGAAGGTGGAAATTGAACGGACCCGGGACGAAGTCAAAATTGTGTTGCACACGGCGCGGCCGGGTGTGATTATCGGCCGCAAAGGGCAGGAAGTGGAAAAGCTGCAGGAAGAATTACAAAACCTGATCGGCCGCCGCGTGAACATCAAAATCGAGGAAATTACCCGTCCGGAAATTTTCGCACAGTTGGTGGCCGAAGATATTTCCGAGCAATTAGCCAAGCGGGCCAGCTTCCGTCGCACGATGAAACGGGCGATTGACACTTCGATGGAAGCCGGCGCCAAGGGAATCAAAGTGCAGTTGGCCGGTCGGTTGGGCGGCGCTGAAATGGCCCGCCGCGAAAAGGCCATTGCCGGCAGCATGCCGCTGTCGACGTTGCGTGCGAAAATTGATTACGGCTTCACCGAAGCTAAAACGCCGCAAGGCCACATCGGTGTGCAAGTGTGGATTAACCAAGGAATGTACGAGGACCAAGTTCATGGCGATGATGCCCAAGAGGGTCAAGTTCCGAAAAAGCCAAAGAGGGCGTATAAAAGGTGAAGCCACGCGGGGCAACCGCGTGAGTTTCGGCGAATACGCTTTGCAAGCGGCCCAAGGGGGTTGGCTCAGTGCGCAAACCATCGAGGCCGGTCGTGTCGCTGCGCAGCAGTACATGCGCAACGAAGGACGGTTGTACGTACGCGTGTTTCCGCACAAATCGGTCACCAGCATTCCCTTGGAAACCCGCATGGGCAAAGGCAAGGGCGAACCGGAATTTTGGGCAGCGGTGGTGAAGCCGGGCACCATTTTGTACGAAGTGGGCGGATTGTCGGAGGAAGCAGCCCGGATGTGCTTTGCCCGGCTGGCCCACAAAATGCCGGTTAAGGTTCGATTTTTGAAGCGTCGGGCAATGTGAGGAATTAGTTGTCAGGTGTCTGGGTGTTTTGTACCCTGGGTATCTGAAAGATAACGACCAAAGTAAACACCCAAGGCGCCAGACACTTAGAAACCAGACTACCAGACACTACCCATGGCCAAAGCCAAAGAACTTCGCGACATGAGCGACGAACAGATTCACCTGACTTGGAAGGAAGCTTCCGAGAATTTGTTCCGGCTGCGCATTCAGGCCCAGACTGAAAAGTTGGATGCGCCCACCGAATTGAAAAAACACCGGCGGCTGATCGCCCGGTGCCAAACCATCCTCAACGAGCGGACTCGGGCCACCAAGCAAAAATCGTAGTTCAACGACACCGAACACGCGGGCCGGCTTCGGCCTGAAAATGAGATCCATAACAATTCAAGCTGGCGAAACAAGGTTTATGCCCAAGCGATTAGAAATTGGCGTCGTAGTAAAAGATAAAGCGGC
Organism: Pirellulales bacterium; assembly: GCA_035499655.1. NCBI lineage: Bacteria > Pseudomonadati > Planctomycetota > Planctomycetia > Pirellulales > Pirellulales bacterium. Next base: position 43,760 of record DATJYL010000214.1, on the reverse strand, counting down.
GAAGACGCGGCGCGTGGAAATTCCTCGTCTGGTGCGTCACGCCAAGTACGGCAAAATTTTGCATCGCAAAACCGTGTGCCACGTGCATGACGAAAACAACGAATCGCACGAGGGCGACACGGTGGAAATTCGCGAGTGCCCGCCAAAATCGCGACTGAAGCGTTGGGAACTGGTGCGGGTGGTGGCCAAGAGCCAGGCGGTTGATTTGGCGGCCATGCGAGCAGCGGCCAAAATGGATGAAGAAGCAGGAATCAAGTGAAACATGCCCAGGGTTTGCCACTCTGGGGCTTATGGAAGATGCGATAGTAACCATGATCCAAATGCAAACCAGGCTGAACGTCGCCGATAACACCGGCGCCCGCGAAGTCATGTGCTTCAAGGTGCTTGGCGGCAGTCGACGGCGCTATGCCGGGCTGGGCGATGTAGTGGTCTGCAGCGTGAAAAGCGTGATCGCCGGCAGCGAAATCAAGAAAAAAGCGGTGGTGCAAGGCGTGGTGGTGCGTTGCAAAAGGCCGACTCGTCGCACCGACGGCAGTTACGTGAAGTTCGACAGCAACGCCGTGGTGCTGATCGATGCGGAAAAAAATCCCCGGGGCACGCGCATTTTCGGCGCCGTGGCCCGAGAGTTGCGCGATCGGAATTTCATGAAGATTGTAAGCTTAGCCAGCGAAGTGGTGTAAGGACTGAAAGGGTCTAAAAGTCGAAGAGTCAAAAAAGCAAAAAAGGGTGACCTATCGACTCTTGGATTTTTAGACTCTTGGACTTTTAGACCCAGTTGAACTGCCATGCACATCCGACAAGACGATATCGTACAAGTCATCGCCGGCGAAGAACGGGGCGTGCGCGGCAAAGTGCTGCTGGTCTCGCCCAAACTGGGCAAAATAACGATCGAAGGGGTGAATCGGGTTTACAAGCACATGAAGCGCAGCCAAAAGAATCCGCAAGGAGGCCGGCTGTCGAAGGAAATGCCGGTCGATATTTCCAACGTGATGCTCGTCGACCCGAATACCGACAAACCCACCCGCGTGGGCGTGCGTGTGGCGAAAGACGGTAGCCGCGAACGTTATTCCAAGCGGAGCGGGGCCTCGCTGGGAGCCATTAGCGCCATTCGGAAAGAAAGCGGAAAGAAACGGAAATAACCAAAAAACAAAAACAATTTCATCGCTGATTGCCCGACGATCGCGATCAATTCATATCGGAAATTTACAGGTTCATTCACGAGTTTTGTCGACCACTGCCATGGCCAAGAAAGATAAAAAAGCGGCCGCCGAGGAAACCGCTCCCAGTGGGCCGCCTCCCACGCCGCGCCTATTGGAAAAGTACGAAAAGGAAGTGCTGCCGGGGCTGGGTGGCAAATTGGGCCGCAAAAATCCCATGTCGCTGCCACGGTTGAAAAAAATTGTGGTGAACATGGGCGTGGGAAGCGCTGTCGCGGAAAAAAAGAACTTGGAAGACGCTGTGGCCGCCATGACGCAAATCACCGGTCAAAAGCCGTTGGTCACCAAGGCCCGCAAGGCAATTTCGGGTTTCAAACTGCGTGAAGGACTGCAAATTGGCTGCAAAGTAACGCTGCGGGGCGCGCGGATGTACGAATTTTTGGACCGGCTCGTGTCGCTGGCCTTGCCCCGGGTGCGCGACTTTCGCGGCCTGGATCCGAACTCGTTCGACGGCCAAGGCAATTACAGTTTGGGCTTGTCGGAACAGTTGGTGTTCCCCGAGCTCAATCCCGACAAATTTACGCGCGTGCAGGGCATGAACGTAACCATCGTGATTTCCGGCCACCGCAATGACGAATCTCGCGAGTTGTTGCGGGCGTTGGGCTTCCCGTTCAAAGTTGAAGAAAAGGCCACCAAGGACAAAAAAGGCGCGGCGTGAAGTACTCGCGGATTGCAAACAAGCGTCACTAAAAATAACTCACCACGGACCACTGACCAACGGCTACGCACATGGCAAGCACTTCCAAAATCGCAAAAGCGAAACAGAAGCCCAAGTTTTCCACCAAGCTACGGCGGCGCTGCCAGTTGTGCGGCCGTCCCCGGGCGGTGTATCGGAAGTTCGGCCTGTGCCGGATTTGTTTCCGGAAGCTGGCCGATCAAGGCATGATTCCCGGCGTGAGAAAGGCAAGCTGGTAACAGGACCCCCCACGTATGATGACCGACCCCATTGCCGATATGCTTACCCGCATCCGTAACGCCATCCGCGTGGAGCGCCTCACGGTCGATATGCCCACTTCCAAAGTGAAGCGGGGCGTGGCCGAGGTGCTGAAGCGCGAAGGTTACATTTGGGACTGGAAGGAAGTCGAGACGCAGCCGGCCAATCAGTTGCGCATTGAATTGAAATATGGACCCAACGGAGAGCGCGTGATCCGGCACATGAAGCGCGTCAGCAAACCCGGCCGGCGAATTTATTCCGGCGCCGCCAAGCTGAAACCGGTGCTCAGCGGACTGGGCATTTCGATCATTAGCACCAGCCGCGGCGTGGTCAGCGATCGAGAAGCCCGGCAACGGAAACTCGGCGGTGAAGTGTTATGCGAATTGTGGTAAATCAAGCGACTAGCAGCTAGCGATTAGCAATTAGCAAAACGAACGACAAACTATTAAAAAAACCGAATAAGAATTGCGATGTAGTGATAAACAATCGAGCGGGCGCCTCTCCGGCTAATCGCTAATTGCTAATTGCTAGTCGCTCCCTAAATCATGTCCCGTATTGGAAAAATTCCCGTGCCCGTGCCCGATAAGGTGAAAGTCGCCGTCAGCGCAGGCGAAGTCGCCGTGGAAGGGCCATTGGGCAAACTCAAGCAGTCGTTTTTGCCGCTGGTCGACGTCAAATTTGACGATGCGGCCAAGCGGCTGGTGGTGAGCCGCAAAAACGACGGCCATCAGGCCAAAGCCGTGCATGGCCTCACTCGGGCTTTGCTGCGGAACATGGTCGAGGGTGTCACCAAAGGCTACGAAAAAAAGCTGGAAATTGTCGGGGTGGGTTACTTGGCTACGGTGCAAAAAAATCAGTTGCAACTTCGCGTGGGATTTGCCAACGAAGTGAATTTGCCAATTCCCACCGGCTTAACCGTCACTTGCCCGGACCAAACGCACATCGTCATTAAAGGGGTCGACAAGCAGGCCTTGGGGCAATTTGCCGCCGAAGTGCGGGCGGTGCGCAAGCCGGAACCGTACAAGGGCAAGGGCATTCGTTATGACGGCGAACAAGTGCGGCGCAAGGCGGGCAAGGCGGTTACGAAATAGTAAACAGTAAGCGGTTTGCGGTGACAAAGCAATCAATCCGGTGATGTTATGAATCACGAAAAACAAATTGGCCTGCAGCGGAAGCGGCGCTTGTGGCGCGTGCGGAAACACATTCGCGGCACGAAAGATCGACCTCGCCTGTGCGTCGTTCGAAGTTTGAAGCACACCTACGCGCAAGTCATCGACGATACCAAGGGCAGCACGTTAGCCTCGGCGGCCACGACAGAAAAAGCCCTGCAAGGGCAAGTCAAATACGGCGGCAACAAGGCGGCCGCCGAAGCTATTGGCCGCGTGATTGCGGAACGGGCCATTGCGGCGGGAATTAAGCAAGTGTGCTTCGACCGGGGCGGCGCCAAGTATCATGGCCGCGTCGCCGCCTTGGCCGAATCGGCACGCAAAGCAGGATTGAGTTTTTGAATGCAAGTTTCTAGGTGCCTGGGTGTCCGGGTGCCTAGGGATTACGGGGACCAAACCAGACACCAGACCCTCAGACACCGAGAACACATGTCCAACGATACTTCCCGTTCCGGCGAATTGGTCGAAAAAGTGATTCGGATTCGGCGTTGTGCGGCCGTGGTCAAAGGCGGTCGCCGCTTTAGCTTCAACGGCATGGTTGTGGTGGGCAACGGCCGGGGCAAAGTTGGCTGCGGCTACGGCAAAGCCAACGAAGTTCCTCCCGCCGTTGAAAAAGCCATTAAAGACGGCTCGCGCGCCATGATGGAAGTGCCCTTGGAAGGCAGCACGATTGCACATCCGGTGCTGGGGCACTTCGGCGCTTCGGATGTCATTTTGCTGCCGGCCAGCCCCGGTACCGGCGTCATCGCCGGCGCGGCGGTGCGTGCGGTTTGCGAAGCGGCCGGTATTCACGACGTATTGACGAAAACCTACGGCTCGACCAATCCCATCAACGTGGTCAAAGCCACGCTGGATGCGTTAAGTAAATTACGCACTCCCGTGGAAGTGCAACGCTTGCGCGGAGTCACCCTGCCATGAACATTAGCGACGTACACCGCAGCATTCACAAACACACCAAGCGATTGCGCGTGGGGCGCGGCATCGGCTCCGGCCGGGGCAAAACCGCCGGCCGCGGCCACAAGGGACAAGGCCAGCTTGCCGGCTGGGCGGCGCCGGTTATTTTCGAAGGGGCGCGCATGCCGCTGATTCGTCGCATTCCCAAGCGCGGTTTTCACAACCAGTGGGGACCACGCGTGGGCATTGTAAACCTGGACGAATTGCAAGCAGCGTTCAAATCGGGCGATGAAGTCAATTTAGAAACTCTCCGGGCAGCCGGTTTGTGTAAGCGTCCCTGTGACGAATTGAAAGTACTCGGCCAGGGCGAAATTAAGAAAAAATTGAAAGTCACGGCCCACAAGTTCAGCGCATCGGCCCAGGAAAAAATTAAAGCGGCCGGCGGCGAAGCGATTGTGCTGACGAGGCCTAAGCCAGTGATTCGCAAAAAGACGAAGAAGTCCGCTTCGACGCAGTAAAAGCACCGTTTGACTTCCGCTGAGACATGGAGACGCAGAACCGAAGCGAACTTAGGTCGAAATCATCAGGAATCGGGGAAAACAGGAAAGATTTGGGCTTGCCTTGATCAACTTTCCTGCTTTGCCAATAAAATCTCCTCTCCGCGCCCCAGCGTATCAGCGGTTAAAATAATCTAGTCGCAAATCATTTCTGCCGACGGAGCAAGCCATGTGGGAAAAAATTCGGGTCATCTTCACCATTCCGGAGCTACGGCAGAAAATTCTGCTGACCATGCTGTTTTTGGCAATCTACCGAGTCGGGTTTCAAATACCGCTGCCCATTGCCGACGTGGCGGCAATGAAACATGCCTTTCAATCGCAACAAAGCTCCGGTTTGGGCACGTTCTTCTCGCAAGCAGCCATTTTTAGCGCCAGCCAACTGACGCAGGCCACGATCTTCGGCCTTGGCATTATGCCCTACATTTCGGCCTCGATCATTTTCCAACTATTGGGCAGCGTATGGTCACCGCTGGAACAATTGCAGAAGGAAGGGGAAAGCGGCCGCAAAAAAATCAACGAATACACCCGTTACGCCACGGTGGTGATTTGCATTGGCCAAAGCTGGGCTTATTTGGCTTGGGTGACCAGCCAGCACTTCATTTCCGCGGAGTTTTTGGTGAACGGCCACTTGCCGTTTTATTGGCAATTTGTGGCCGTCATGACGATGACCACGGGAACCGTGTTTTTGATGTGGCTGGGAGAACAAATTGATGAGTTTGGCATCGGCAATGGCATCAGCTTGTTAATTATGGCGGGGATTTTGGCGCGGATGCCCAACGCCTTCATGGATATGATTCAAAACAGTTCGCTGGAATTGGGCGGCAGCGTCGGCAAGTTCGGCCCGGAAAAATGGTTGGTGATGGGCATTTTATTTGTCAGCGTTGTGGCCGGCGTGGTGTACATGGATCAGGGGCAGCGGCGCATTCCGACGCAAAGCGCCAAGCACGTACGTGGCCGGCGCGTATTTGGCGGAACCCGCCAATACCTGCCGCTGAAGGTGAATCACTCGGGCGTAATGCCGATTATTTTCGCCAGCAGCCTATTGCTGTTCCCGAATTTGTTGTTCCGGCAAATGGCTGCCAGTTATGGCGGAATTTGGGACAATTTGAACGACGCTTTCACCCGCGGCACCTCGTACATTTACAACATCTCGTACGTCATTTTAATTTACTTTTTCTGCTACTTTTGGACGGCCATCATGTTCAATCCGAAAGACGTTTCGGATAATTTGAAGAACTTCGGCACGTTCATTCCAGGCTATCGGCCGGGCAAGCGAACAGAAGATTATCTGGAAAAGGTAATGGTACGAATTACGTATGTGGGCGCGGCGTTCCTATCGGTGGTGGCGATCGTGCCCACGCTCGTATCGGGATCGTTGGATATTAACTATGCCATTGCCCAGTTTTACGGCGGCACGACGCTGTTGATTGCCGTCAGCGTGGCCTTCGATTTAGTGCAAAAGATCGACAGTCACCTGGTGATGCGAAATTACAAGGGCTTGCTGACATGAAACGCGAAACACGAACAAGGAAGTTCGAATGGCACACCGTGACAAAGCAAAGTGCGAGGCCTAAAGCTCGAACTTCACAATCCGATTTCGAACTTGTTAAGTGACCGGTGTTTTCATGCGACTCGTTCTTATCGGGCCACCCGGCGCCGGCAAAGGGACCCAGGCACAGCGATTGGTTGAATTTCTGTGCGTGCCGCATTTATCCACGGGCGAAATGCTCCGTGAAGCCATCGACAAGGGCACGCCGGTCGGCACGCAGGCCAAACAATTCATCGATGCCGGAAAGCTGGTCCCCGACGAAACCGTGCTGGAACTTGTGCAACAGCGGATTGTCCAGCCAGATTGCGCAAGCGGATATTTGCTGGACGGCTTTCCGCGCAGTTTGCCGCAGGCCACGGCTCTAGACAAATTTCTGACTGGCCGCAGCCAACCGCTGGACGGCGTGTTTGAATTGGAAGTGGACAAGGATGCAGTCATCCAGCGAATGATTGCCCGCGGCCGGGGTGACGACAAACCGGAGGTCATTCGGCAACGGATGGCCACCTACGAGGAGCAGACGAAGCCGTTGTCGGAGTATTACGCCGGACGAAAGCTGCTGCACGCGATCGATGCAATGGGCACGGTGGATGAAGTGTTTTCACGCTTGCGCCAAGCGGTGGAACAAATGAAATCGCGCTAGCGGTAGCCGCCGCAGCCGCTTCGATGTAGGATAATTTGAAAGACAACCATGTTTTTTTCAGCCGTGCGGACCCGTGTCGGGCCGTCGCTGGATGGCCCTCGAATTTGACTCCGTCCGCCGAAAGCAGTTTCAGCCGTGGTAAATTCTCCCAAATGCATCAATTTGCGTTCGCCCCGCGAATTGGCGCTGATGCGAAAAGCGGGACTGGCGGTGTGGGCGGCACATCAGGCGGCGAAAGCAGCGGTCCGGCCAGGAATTACGACGGCCGAAATAGACGCTGTCATTGACGAGTATTTCACTCGTCTGCATGCGGTGCCGCTGTTTAAGGGCGTGCCGGGCAAGGTCCCCTTCCCTGCCGCTACGTGTATCAGCGTGAACGATGAAGTGGTGCATGGCATTCCGGGAGCGCGCAGATTGAAAGAAGGTGATGTTGTCAGCCTGGATACAGGCTGCAAGCTCAATGGCTGGTGCGGCGATTCGGCTTATACACATCCGGTGGGAATTATTTTGCCAGAGGTGCAGCGGCTATTGGATGTGACCCGGGGCGTGCTTGATCTGGCGATTGAACTGATGGCCGTGAAAACCCGCTGGAGCGACGTGGCCCGGGAAATGGGTTCTTTCGTGCGCGACCATGGTTTTTCCGTGGTGGAGAACTTTGTGGGGCACGGCATTGGCCGCGAGATGCACGAAGAGCCGCAGGTGCCCAATTTCGTCAGCCCGCAACTGCGGCGGAGCCACGATTTCAAGCTGGAACCGGGCTTGGTCATTGCCGTAGAGCCGATGGTGAACATGGGGACGAAAAAAACCAAAACACTGGCCGATCATTGGACGCAGGTAACCAGCGATGGTCGCTATAGCGCCCATTTTGAACATACTGTGGCGATGACCACCGAAGGTCCGTGGGTTCTAACGGCTCCGCCCCAACCTGGGGAAGAATTCGACGATGCGGTATTGCGCGATCTTTTAAGCCGGGTGTCGCCAGCAAGAGGCTCGGCTTTTTCCGCCGTAGGCAGCGAAAAATAGGCATTTTGAGGCCTTGAACAAATCGCGTGCCAAACCGTATATTGAAAGGCTTTCAGTCCGGGCCGAATTGCCATCAAAGTGCAGTCTCGCCGAGGGATTTTTGGATTATGAAAATCCGAGCTAGTGTCAAGCGCTTGTGCGATCATTGCAAAATTGTGCGCCGCCGAGGCGTGGTGTATGTGGTGTGCAGTAATCCGCGCCACAAACAGCGGCAAGGTTAAGAATAAGGCGTCTGCGTGCCTAGGTTTCTTTGTGTCTGAAACCTATATGTCGTGGCAGCTGACGTAGACCAGACAGATAGAAACCAGACATTTAGACACTCAAAAACAACATGCCACGTTTATTGGGCGTTGATATTCCGCCAGACAAGCCAACGTTTATCTCGTTGCAGTATTTGTACGGCGTGGGCCCGCGCATTGCGCTGGAGTTGTGCCACAAAGCGGGCGTCGATTCGCAGGCGCGAGCCCGTGATTTGCACGAAGACGAAGTGGCCCGCATGGCGGCACTGTTGGATAAAGATTACACGGTGGAAGGTCAGTTGCGCCGGCAACTGACGCAGAATGTAGCCCGGCTAAAAGATATTGGGTGCTATCGCGGCGTGCGGCATCGGCGCGGTCTGCCGGTTCGCGGACAAAGGACACGCACCAACGCCCGAACTCGCAAAGGCCCCAAGAAAACGGTGGCCGGCAAAAAAGGCGTGAAGGACATGAAGTAGATCATGACGAATGACGATCCCGGCGCGCCGGGACGAATGACGAATGAATTTTCAAATTGCATTAGTCATTTGACTTTTGTCATGCGGCTCAAGCGCCGATGGGGACAGAATTCGTGACAGTTCAATTCGGTCAATTTAATTCCGGAGCGGAAAGCACGTGGCTGTAGCCAAAACCAAACGCAAAGCGCGGCGGAACGTGACCGTGGGCATCGCCTACATTAAGGCCACGTTTAATAACACCACCGTTACCATTACTGATTCCAAAGGCGACGCGTTGTGTTGGGCCAGCGCCGGCACTACGGGTTTCAAAGGTTCTCGCAAAAGCACGCCGTTTGCCGGGCAAATGGCTGCACAGCAGGCCGCTGAAAAAGCCTCCAAGTTTGGCGTGAAAGAAGTGGAGGTGAAAGTAAAGGGGCCAGGTAGCGGACGAGAAAGCGCCATTACCGCCCTGCAGGCCGCGGGACTGACCATTAAATCGATCGAAGATATCACGCCATTGCCGCACAATGGCTGTCGCCCGCCGAAGCGTCGTCGAGTGTAAGAACGCATTTTTTTCCGGACCATCCTCCACAGACCATTTTCAATCGCCTTAGCTTTATTTTTTCGAAATTATGGCTCGCACCACAGGACCCGTTTGTCGTTTATGCCGCCGCGATGGATTAAAGCTCTTTTTGAAGGGCACCCGCTGCGACACGCCCAAGTGTGCCATTGAACGGCGCGAAACTCCGCCGGGGATGGCCGTTCGCCGCGGCAAACTTACTGATTACGGAATCCATCTGCGCGAAAAGCAAAAAGTGAAGCATTATTACGGCGTCCTGGAACGGCAATTCCGCGGATATTACAAACGGGCCGTCAAAGGCAAGGGAAACACTGGCGAAGCGCTGATGAGTTTGCTGGAGCGGCGCCTGGACAACATTGTATGCCGGCTGGGGTTTGGCTTGTCGCGGGCCCAGGCACGGCAACTCATCCGTCACGGACATATTACTGTAAATGGCCATCGTTGCGATATTCCCAGCTATTTAGTGCACGTGGGAGACGTAATTCGCGCCAAGAATCGCGGCAAAAGTTTGCAAGCCATCCAATCCTGCGTTGCGGAGTACCATCGCGATATTCCCGATTTCCTGTCGCGCATGGAAGGCGGCGTTCCCGAGGGCCGCGTCAACCGTTTGCCGACGGCGGAAGATTGCTCGCTGGGCGGAATTCAAGCGAATTTGATTGTGGAGTTGTGTTCGAAGTAACAGTGTCTATGTGCCTGAATGTCTGAGCGTCGGATGCCAAGCGGGCGAATTACTCTGCCCGTTGCCACCTCGACCGCGGACACCCAGACACCAGGCACATCCGGAGGTAACTATGCACATTCGCTGGCGTGGATTAGAGCTGCCTAGCCAAGTGGTTTGCGACGTAAAAACGTTGTCCGCCACGTACGGGAAATTTGTGGCCGAGCCGTTTGAACGCGGCTTTGGCGTCACCATCGGCAATTCATTGCGTCGCATTTTGCTTTCCAGCCTGGAAGGCAGCGCCGTCACCCAGATCAAAATTCACGGGGCCCAGCACGAGTTCACGACTTTGCCCGGCGTCGTGGAAGACATGACCGACGTGGTGTTGAATGTCAAATCGTTGGTCGTGAAAAACTATACCGACCAAACCAAAGTGCTGCGGATCGAAAAGAACTCGCGCGGCGTGGTGACCGGCGCCGATGTCCAAACTGATGACACGGTAGAAGTGATCAACAAGCACCATATTTTGGCCACCCTCACCGACGATGTGCCGTTTGTGATGGAAATGGTCATCGAAAACGGCCGCGGATACGTCCCTGCCAGCGAGCACAGCCCCAACGTGCAGGAAATTGGCATCATTCCCGTCGACGCGGTATTCAGCCCGATTTTGCGGGTTCGCTACGAAATTGAAGAAACTCGCGTGGGCCAGAAAACCAACTACGACAAACTGACGACTGAAATTTGGACGAACGGCTCCATCGGCCCGGAAATGGCGCTGGTGGAAGCGGCGAAGATTTTGCGCAAGCACCTTAACCCGTTTGTGCAATACACCGAGTTGGGTGCACGGGTCGGCGGCTCAGGCCGAAGCGCCGGCATCAGCGGACCCCTGGATGGCGCCGCAGAACAAAAGTTGGGTATGCCGCTGGCCGATTTGAAGCTTTCGGTGCGGGCCTCTAACTGTCTGGAAAGCGAAAACATTCAAACCGTGCGCGATTTGGTGCAACGCTCCGAAGATCAATTGCTGGAGGTCCGTAACTTCGGCGAAACCACGCTGCGCGAAGTCAAGGAAAAACTCGCGGAGTTGGGCCTGCGCTTGGGTATGCGTGTGCCGGCCGCCGTTAGTTAATGCATTAGAGCCTGTTTCAAATCCTGGGAGGGCGAGGCTTCTGCCGAGCCAAAACCTCAGTTTTGAAATAGCCTCTCAGGAATCGACAAAACAAGAAAGATGCCACCGTCATGCGACACCGTAAATTAGGCCGTGTTTTGGGCCGTTCGCCAACGCATCGCAAAGCGCTCATGCGGAATTTGGCCAGCGCGCTGTTTTTGACCGAGCTGGATAAGGACGAATTCCTAGACGAGAAGCAAGCCCCCAAAGTTAAAGGCCGCATCATTACCACCGTGCAAAAAGCCAAGGAAGTGCGTCCGCTGGTAGAGCGTTGCATTAGCATTGCCTGCCGTGCCCAAGCAGCCTTGGAAGAAGCCGACAAATTGGGCACTACCGCCGACCGCAACAGCGACGAATGGCGCAAATGGCGGAAAAGCAAGCAGTGGCAAAAATGGGCCGCCGCCATGGCTCCGGTCGTTTCGGCTCGGCGACGTTTGGTCACGCTGCTGGGACGGAAGCGCGCAGCCGCCGTCTGCTTTGAAGTGGTAGCCCCGCGGTTTGTTGATCGCTCCGGCGGATACACGCGAATTATGCGGCTGGCCAAGCCACGCTTGGGCGATGCCGGCACGCGGGCCATTTTGGAATTTGTCGGCGTGCGCGATCGAGGCTCCAAACCGGCGGTGGCGCCAAAGTTCGAAAGCGAGCCGACCGGAGCGAAGTCGTAATTGAAAGTGCTAGCACGGGCGATTCGCATTGACGCCGCTGGCGGGTCGGTCTAATCTACGCGGCCCTGCATGGGCTCTTTTCCGACCGTTCTTTTCGTTGATTCCCTTCCACCGATGTAGCCTTTTTCTAGCGATGCTGCGCGCGATTTCCCGTTTTGTGTGTTGGTGCCTGACGCTGACAGCCGCGGCCGGCATTTCCGGCTGCAGTTGGGCGCCCCCTGCCGCGCCGCACGGAGAAACGCTCTTGAAACCCGTGGAAATGGCCGACGACGGCGTGCAGTTGGAAATTGTTTCGGTTCGGTTTCCCCTGCACGACGACGAGTTGAATGGCTCCATGTGGGATCAAATCGACGAACAGCAAATCCCGCTGGCCGTCCGGCGGGCGCTGGGCGAAAACGGCTTCCGCGCCGGCATTGTCAGCGGAGAATTGCCGGCTCCGCTGGCCCACATTTTGGCGACAGCGGACAAAAAGCCCGCGAGCGTTACCGAAGCGGCGGCGCGGTTGGAAAAAGCCTCGCCGGTTAGTCGTCAACAAATGCAATTGCATTCCGGTTGGCGAGGAGAGATCATCGCCTCTAACATTTATCCTGAAGTGCCCCTGTTGATGAGCGAGGACGGTTGCGTTAGCGGTCACACGTACGAACAGGCTCAAGGCATTTTGGCCGCCAAAACCCAGGCGCTCGGCGATCGACGAATCAGGCTGCATTTGACGCCGGAATTACACTACGGCGAGCCCAAGCAGCAGTGGGTGTCCGAAGATGGCCGCATTCTGCCGCAATCGGGCAAGCCCAAGCGTGTATTCCAGCGGCTGGCATTTGAGGCGACCTTGGAAGCCAATCAAATGTTGCTGCTGACCACCCTGCCCGACCGTCCGGGCACGCTGGGTCATTACTTTTTTACCGAACCGCAAGCCGACGCCGACGAATTGCAGCAAAAAATGCTGATCATCCGTCTGGCGCAAAGCCGCTACGACGATTTATTCCCGCCGGCAACAGGGGCCAGCGTGAAAATCGGCACGCCCGAAGAACAAGTCAGCCAGGCAAAATGACGCTTGTTTGAGAGAACGTTCTTTTATCGGCGACAGGCCCCAGGCTCTCTATGGGCAATCTGTGATATATTGCAGCAATGACTGTAAAATCCAGAAAACGGGCCACGGTGGTGGTAAGGTGCATGCGGTTGCCGCATTTGCTCCAGGTCAGTGCGCCAATGATTGGGTTATTCATGCGGGCGGCGTTGATTCCGACACTGCTCGTTCTTGGCTGTTACAATGCGGCACCCGGTGACGAAACGCCGACCGCGCGCGAGCAATTTCTCGCCGAGTGGCCCAAAGCCTATGGCGAAGCGGAAAAAATCAATCGGGACGTCGATGTCGAAGTGAATTCCACGCATGAAAACTACACCGAAGACGGCAGCCGCTGGACTGAGAAGCAACAAATGATTGTCAAATCCCGTGGCGACATGCTGATGCAGCAAATTACTCGCTGGCCGCCCGAAGGTAATTTACCCCCGTCATTTGTGCGTCCCAAAGCCGTTGAAATCGGAATTGACGCCCTCAATGATCAATGCTCCTTTAGCTTGCGCCGCCAGGAAGACGCACCGTGGAAAATCATTTTTGTACGGTCGGCCAATGACGTGAGTACGCGCCGCGCCCTGGAAATGCAAGGGCGAGCCAATATTTTTTCTCCCTGGCATTCGCTGGCCACTTTGTATCCCAGGCTAGGCTTTCATTTGGATAGCGTCGAAGCGGCCGATGAGGGAGATACAAAATTAGTGAAAGTGTCATTTACGTTCAGCCCGCAAAAAGGAGACGAATTCATTGCCGTACGGCATGGTTGGATGTTGCTTGACCCCAAGCGACGTTGGGCCATACGTCGTTCGCAATTGCATCTGGAAAGCCCCAGCGGCGAGGCCGCCACCGCGGAAGATGTGATCGAATATCGTGGCGCCGACGATACCATCCCTGTACGGGAAACCTCCACACTGCAACACGAAGGAAAAAACAGGGGCGTAAAATCGACCATCGAATTTACAAAGTACGAACGTCGCGTGGTTCCTGTCGTGAATTCACTCTGGCAGCTTACGGGTTGGAAGTGCCAGCAGATAGCGCTGTCGACCGCTTTGGCTTTATCAAAAAATACTACAGCAAGGAACCGCCGCCGCTGCAAATTTCCGACGCCCGCGGCGTGTCCAAGGACATGAAACTGGCGGACTTTCGAGGCAAATGGGTGCTGCTAGAGTTTTGGGGGCCGAATTGCTTGCCGTGCCTCCAGCGAAGTTTGCCTGCACTCACCAAGTTTTACGAAGAACACGCCAACCAGCGCGATCAATATGAGATTTTGGCCGTGTGCGTGGTGACCGAAGAAGATGGTCCCAAAACCATGGAACAGTTGGACAGCGTAATGGCGCCGATTGTCGAAAAAACCTGGGCGGGCAAACCGCTGCCATTTCCCGTCGTCTTGGACGGCGAAGGTAAAACATTCGAGGCTTACAACATTCTCAGCGTGCCCTGTAGTGTGCTGATTGATCCCCACGGCCACGTCGTCAAAGATGGCGACGAAACTATGATGGCCGAACAGCTCAAAAAATAGCGGCTTGCAGGAGCAATCGTCTTACCAGCTGATATGACACCCGCCGTGCTAGCAGCCTGTTTTGCGTTGTGACAAACTGCTGAGGGCGGTACAATTTCCGGCCCGAGGCAAGCCAACGGATTGCGCCTGCTGAGGGGGCGTTAAAGGCCCTCTGATTGACTCCGCACTTTGTCATGGATGACGCTCGCCATGAGCACCAATTCACCTGCGGGTTTTGTGCCGCATTCTTTCCCGCCCGCACTATCCGACAAAGCGTCGCTTTCGAGTGCGGCTCAAACTGCCCGGCCGGCAAAAAATACAAACAACGCGAACGATCAGTTACAGTACGCCCGGCAAATTATCGAAATGGAAGCCCGGGCGTTGGAGGCGGTTTCGCGGCGGCTGGATGATTCGTTTACCCGCGCGGTCGATTTGATTTATCGATGCACCGGCAGCGTAATTGTCAGCGGCATCGGCAAGGCGGGGTTGATCGGCCAAAAAATCGCCGCCACGCTGGCATCGACGGGTTCGAGGAGCCATTTTTTGCATCCGACCGAGGCCATTCATGGCGATTTGGGTCGGATCCACCACGACGACGTGGTGCTCATGCTATCGCAAAGCGGCGACACGGAAGAAGTGGTGCGGCTGTTGCCGTCGATTCGGCAAATCGGCACGCCACTGGTGGCGATCACCGGACGTGTTGGAAGCAAATTAGGGCAATCGGCGCTGATCGTCATTGACATCGGCCCGCTGCAAGAAGCGTGCTCGCTGGGTCTGGCGCCCAGCACCAGCACGACGGCCATGCTGGCGGTGGGAGATGCGCTGGCGCTGGTGACCAGCCGCATGCGCGGCTTCAGCCGTGACGATTTTGCCCGCTTTCATCCCGGCGGCAGCCTGGGCCGACAATTGGCGCGCGTCGACGATTGCATGCGGCGTTTGTCGGATTGCCGCTTAGCGGTATGCACCCGAACTGTGCGCGAAGTACTGATCGAAGCACGTCTGCCGGCGCGCCGCACCGGAGCGATTATGATTGTCGACCATGCCGGCAAGCTGCGCGGCATTTTCACCGACAGCGACTTGGCGCGCCTGTTTGAAAGCCGCCGCGACGCACTGCTGGACGGACCCATTCGCAACGTGATGACTTCGCACCCCACCAGCGTGCCACAAGGTTCCATGATGAACGATGCGGTGGCCATCATGGCCGAGCGGCGAATCAGCGAATTACCGGTCGTCGACACTGAAGGCAAGCCCGTGGGTTTGCTCGATATCACCGACATCGTGGCGCTGTATCCCGAAGGCTTGGCGGTGGTGCTGGCTGCCCAATCGGAAAACTCCAGCGGCGTGCCGCGACCCAAGAATGCTGCGTTGTTAAAACCGCCGTCAAGCGGCGGCAAAGTTGGCCCATGATTTGCAAAAAATGGCGAAATGGGTGAAATGTCGTGCTAAACCGCTAGCGGACACGCAACCCTTCACTTCTCGAGCCTTTGTTCTGAACCCTGACCCCTGAACCCTTCCATGGATCTTGTCAGCCGCTGCCGCTCGATCGAATTGATTTTGTCCGATGTCGACGGCGTGCTGACCGATGGCGGCGTGATTTTCGATAACCAGGGGATCGAAATCAAACGCTTCCACATCCGCGACGGGCTGGGCATTAAACTGTGGCAACGCGCGGGGCATCATTTTGGCTTGGTGACCGGCCGCGCTTCGCACATTGTGCAATTGCGGGCCGTCGAATTGGGCGTCGACATTGTGCGGCAAGGCATTGACGATAAGTTACCCGCTGTAAAACAAATACTTTCACAACGGCAATTGCAGGCCGAAAAGGTGTGCTACGTCGGGGACGATTTGCCCGATCTTCCCGTACTGCGCCACGTAGGCTTTGCCGTGGTCGTGGGAGATGGCTGCCAAGAATTGCAAGCCGCAGCCCATTACGTAACACAGGCCCAGGGAGGCCGTGGCGCTGTCCGCGAAGTCATTGAGTTGATTTTGAAAGCCCAAGGCCGCTGGGACGACGTACTACAGAAATACGGCACAGGTTAAGCGAAAAATGCCGCGGCTAGGTGTTCGCGGAAAAATTCGCCCATTGAGGCCAAATTTCGCTCGAGCTTCGATTGATTCCATTTGATAAATCCAGATCAGAGCCTCATTTGCATTGAAAAATTTGTTGCCCTATGTTTGCCCGACTAAAACGCACCACCGTCAGCTTTTTGGTTGTGGTGGGGGCGTATTGCGTGTATCGGGTGGCAGCCGTGCCCTGGATGGAACCGCAGCGAGTGTCCAAGCGGGTGGCCGCGGTATCCTTAGAAAAACGCCAGGCGGCCCGAGAATCGCAAAACCGCCTGGGAGGCTATGCCCGGTTTTTTCCAGAAGGCTCCTGGGAGCTTGATAATCCCATTGTGCTCGATAGCGCCACGGCCAAATACTTGGTCAAAGAATACCAATCGACGCCGGATCACCGCGTGCTGCTGAACCCATGCACGGTAATTTATTTTCTCGACGGCGACGCGGAAGCCGTCGACAGCCACCGGCGCGTCATCATTT
Organism: Pirellulales bacterium; assembly: GCA_035499655.1. NCBI lineage: Bacteria > Pseudomonadati > Planctomycetota > Planctomycetia > Pirellulales > Pirellulales bacterium. Next base: position 26,910 of record DATJYL010000214.1, on the reverse strand, counting down.
TGCAAGCACCACATGGGGCCGAGCTGCAATTCGACGACCAGGAAGATTTAGACAGCGGCAAGATGGGACAATTGTTGAGCGGCGTCATGCACGGACCGGTCACCATTCAAAGCGGGCCCACGCGACCGGAAGGAGGCGACGATTTTCTGGTCACCACCCACGACGTGCAAATGAAAGACAATTTGATTTTCACGCCGAATGAGGTCAATTTTCGCTTCGGCGCCAGCTTTGGGCATGGCCGAGATATGCGGATCGAATTGCTCCCGGGTCCGGGTGGAAACGGCAACCACGGCACCAATTTCAGCGGTGTGCAATCGTTTCAATTGCTGACCGACGTGCGCATGCACTTGCAGCCAAGCTCGGGCGGTTTTCTGCCCGGCGACCGCAACGCGGCGACTAGTCGCACGGTGGATTTGTCTGCACCCATGAGCCAGTCTACGGTCGATCTGTCTGCCCCCGCAGGCCACGCTGCGACGGGCCCAATCACACCCGGTCGTTCCACCGACGGTCAAGCCAACAATTCGCCAGTCGATATTCAGTGCCAAGGCCCATTTGAATTCGATTTGGTGGAGAATGTCGCCACCTTTCACGATCGTGTGGACGTGGTGCGCCCGCATCCCAACGGTCCCAGCGATCAAATGAACTGCGAGCTATTGAATTTATACTTCGCGCCGCGACAACCACAACCGGGGCAGGCTACTTCCATAGCGGCGGCTGCCGGTACTTCTTCTTCGCAGACGGCCACGCCGATATCCGCGCAAAGCGCCGGCGAGCAACAGCAAGCCCCCGCCGGTCACGCAATGCCGCAATTGGAACCAAAGCGATTGGTGGCGCGCGGCAACCCCGTGGTGGTCCGGGCGGAATCGATGGGGGGCGAAGTCCGCGGGGAACGCTTGGATTACGACATTGTCGATCGTCACTTGTTGATGGAAGCGTCCGGAAATATCGTGCGGATTGATTCGCCCCAACTCAGCGGCGAGGTGTCGCGGCTGGAAGCATGGATGCGCGACGAGGTGCCAGGTGACAATCTATCTTCGTCGACAGTCCAAAGCAGCCTCGCCAACCGCGGTTCCACCCCGCGGAACGGGTCAACCAATTCGTCGGGCAACCAAAATCCCAATTTGCCACGGCCACACTACGAAATTTACGGCGGCATTTTGAAAGTCTGGTCGGTCAATCACGCCTCGCAAAACGAGGTGGAACGCGTCAGCGTGGAGGGGAATGTGCAATTCGCACAATCTTCGACTCAAACAGACGAAAAGCCGCTGGAAACACGCGGCGATTATTTGGAAGTCTTGCGGGCCAACACCACCCAGGCGGAAGTCGCCGTCACCGGCCGGCCGGCCGAAATTAGCGCCCAGGGATTAACCATGTTTGGCCAAACGGTGCATTTGCATCGCGGGCAAAATCGCTTGTGGATTGATGGGCCAGGCCGCATGATCGTGACGAATGATCCGCCGCCGCTAAACAATCAGACGCTCGCGGCAACCGATCAGCAGGGTCTTCTTGCTGCCAATCATGGCACGACCACCATCGATTGGCAGAGAGGCATGGTCTTCGATGGACGCACGGTGAAATTCGATCGGGACGTGGTGGGACAGCGAATCGATCACGAAACGACACAAACCATTCGCGCTCCGCAACTGGAAGCCATCTTGCACGAACGGGTCGATTTCAACGCAGTCAGCCCGCAGCAACAGCAACGTTCGCAAGTGGAATGGGTTACCTGCCGAGGTAACGTGTGGTTGGAAAATCGTCAAACGCTGCAGGGAAAGATGGCCGTGTTGGATCAGTTGCAACATCTGTCGACGTTGACGGTCAACCAAATTACCGGCGATTTAACCGGGCAAGCAACGGACGATCAGCCCGGACGATTGTTCAGTTGGCGGTTGGGTTCGGCTGGATCGTTGGGGGGCGGATTGGGTGGATTGTTGGGGCCGTCTGCAAATGTAAATCCCGATGCAGGCTCCAACCCCGCGAGCAGTCCAAATACAAGCGCGAATTCCAATGCCGCGAGCAACCCGCTTTCAGGCATGGGCTCCAGCACAACAGGAAATCCAAGCGATGGCAACAGCCAGCAAATCAATTTTCTTGACGTGCAATTCGAGCGCGGCATTTCCGGGAATGTGCTACGCAGGGAACTTGTATTCCAGGACCACGTGCGAACCGTGTATGGGCCAGTGCCTGCGTGGGATGCTAAGCTGGATGCCGACAGTCCTGCTGGTCTACCGCCGCGCAGCTTGGTGTTGACCTGCGATCAATTGGCGACCAATCAAAGTCCTCCAGTTCAAGGGCGGAGCATGATGGAAATGCAAGCCACCGGCAACACACGAGTCGAGGGGCAGCAATTGGAAGGCGATACTTTCACTGCCCTGGCGCAACAGCTAACTTATTCCGAGGCGAAAGATATGCTCGTGCTGCTTGGCGATGGGCGCAGCGATGCTCAATTGCTCCGCCAGATGAAGCCCGGCGCACCACAAACCAAAACAGCCGCGGCCTCGATCTACTACTGGCCCTCAACACGCCAAGTGAAAATGGGAGGTCTGCAATATCTCGATTCCACTCAATTCAGCACCGATCCGCAGCCGCACACCGCGCATCCAATGACGCCATCGGCAGCGCAACAGCCCGTCTCGTCGCCACGGCGATAATTCTTGCTTCAGCGGCTTTCTTTGCGAGAATAGTGCCCGTAGAGCCGAGCGCGGGCACGGTATGATTCAGGGCACGACTTTTGTGTGCTTTTCCAAAGAATCGCCGACTGAGTCGACAATCATTTTTTTATTATGAGGTGATCTATGCCAGCACAAACCGCCGATCAACTCGTCACCAAGAAATGCGCTTCCTGCGAAGAAGGCAAGCCCAAGTACAATCGTGCAGACGCCGAAACGCAACTGAAAAACCTCTCTGGTTGGCGATTGACCCACGACGCCCAACGAATTCGCAAAAGCTGGATTGTCAAAGATTTTTTGGCCGGAATCGATTTCTTCCAGGCGGTGGCCCAACTGGCCGAAGCGGAAAATCACCATCCCGATTTGCACCTGGAAGGCTATCGTAACGTGTGGATCGAGATTTGGACCCACGCCATCGGCGGCCTGTCCGAGAACGATTTTATTCTGGCCGCCAAGATTGACCGCTTGCCGGTGAGGTTGAAGAAGAGTATGTAATGACTGCCCCCCCGAAATCGGCGGTCGACATTATTTCTTCTGTCTTTGGTATCGATCGGTATGAACGATGGCGCGTGTTTTGGTTACCGGAGCAAGCGGATTCATTGGGCAGCAATTGGTCGGCGCGCTGTTAGCCCGCGGCGATGGCGTGCGATGCCTGGTGCGCAGCACCTCTCCAGCCGGACCCTTGCAGCAGTTGGGCGCGGAATTGATTCCAGGCGACGTCACCCAACCCGACACGCTATCGGCGGCCATGAACGGCCTCGACGTGGTTTACCACTTGGCCGGACTGACCAAGGCCATCGGCTTAGCGGCATATTGTCGCGTCAATGAGTCGGGCGTTCGTCACGTGGTCGAAGCCTGTGCCCGCCGTACTACGCCGCCGGTGATCGTGCAGGTATCGTCGTTGGCGGCCGCGGGGCCGATGACCGATCGGGAGCGGTTGCGCACGGAAGACGATCTGCCGCGACCGGTTTCGCATTATGGGTTGAGCAAACGAGCCGGCGAATTGGCAGCGGAGAAATTAGCCAATAGGGCGCCCATCACCGTGGTCCGCCCACCCATTGTGCTTGGTCCCGGCGACCGGACAGGCCTGGCGCTGTTTCGCAGCATTCGGCGATTCCGCTCGTTTCTTGTTCTCGGAGTGGGACGGCGCGTGTCGGTTGTTCATGTGACCGATCTTGTCAACGGTTTGATTGCGGCGGCTGAACGTGGAGAACGATTGCGGGCGCCCAGCCCAACGAACGATGTCGAGGAGATTGCGCATCCCAGCGGCACGGCATTATCCAACAGCGGCCGAGGATATTATTTCCTGGCGGCCGACGAGCATCCCCTATTTGCGGAATTGGGCCGCATGATTGCCCGAACCGTGAATCGTCCCTACGCCTGGGCCATTCACTTACCGATGCCCAGCATTTGGCTGGTCGCCGGCGGCGGAGAGTTGCTTGGTCGTATCACTCGCCGACCCCGTTACTTGAATCTGGACCGGGGCCGAGAATTATCGGCGGGACATTGGATTTGTTCGCCCGAAAAAGCGCGCCGCGATTTGGGCTTTGTGCCCGGCGCTTCGCTCACTGCTCGAATTGAACAGACGACGCAATGGTACCGAGAGCACGGATGGCTATCGTAAGAAGATTACGCCGATTCAGCCTCGGCCGATGGGTTTTGCGGCAATCCGTCGGGCAGGTGATCGACAAAGCTCGCCAGGGCCCGGCTTTTGGAGGGCTGCTGCAGTTTGCGAACCGCTTTGGCTTCGATCTGCCGGACGCGCTCCCGGGTGACGGAGAAAATTTGGCCGACTTCCTCCAACGTGTAAGCGTAACCATCGACCAGTCCGTAGCGGAGCCTCAAAATTTCGCGCTCCCGATGGCTCAATTCTTCAAGCACTTGCTTGATGCGATCTTTGAGCGACTGCTGGTTGACATCATACAAGGGATCGTCTTCCCGATGGTCTTCGATAAACTCGCCAAAGAAACTGTCGTCGTGGTCTCCCATCGGCTGATCGAGCGACAATGGCTGCCGCGTGATTTTCATGATGCAGCGCGTGTCTTCGATGGAAAGGCCGGCGGCATCGGCCGCTTCTTCCACACTGGGTTCCCGGCCGGTTTGCTGCACCAGGTCCCGGGTGGCCGTGCGAATTTTGCCCATCGTGTCGATCATGTGCACGGGCAAACGAATGGTCCGGCTTTGATCGGCAATCGCCCGCGTGATGGCCTGACGGATCCACCACGTAGCGTAGGTGGAAAATTTATACCCGCGAGCATGCTCGAATTTATCGACGGCCCGCATCAGTCCGGTATTGCCCTCTTGAATTAAATCGAGAAAGCTCAAACCGCGATTGCGATATTTTTTGGCAATGGACACGACCAGCCGCAAATTGCCGGCGGAAAGCACTCGCTTGGCTTCGTCGTATTGATGCTGCAAGTTGATGGTGCGAATTCGGCGGCGGCTGAGCGAGCTGGGGCTTTCCAAGGTAATTCGCATCAGGTAATGCAATTCCCTACGCAGTTCTTCCTGCGAGCCAAGCTGCCCGCCTCCGTCGGAGGCCAATTGATCGCGGATGATGACCATTCGGCGGGAGATTTCCCCCAATTTATCGAGCAGCGGTTGCAAACGGCCGGTGCGTAAATTGAGTTCTTCGATTAGCCGCACGGCCTTGTGGCGGCGGATTACCAGTCGATGCCAGGCGGTGCGACGTTTGGAAAGCGGGGTGCTGCGACTGATGGCCACGCGAAAATCGGCGCGGTTGCGGCGAAGCAAATTCATCAACGTGTTCAGATTGGGGCCCAGGCGAGCCATAATCCTTTTTTTCCCGGCGGTATTGGTCACGGAAACTTCGATGGTGCGATCCAGCCGTAATTGTCCGTCGCGCACTTTTTCCAGCAGTGCCACGGCGCCTTGCAGCAGATAATCGCTGGCCAACATGCAGTGACGAAAACGGCGACGGGTGCCTTCGATCCGCTTGGCCGATTCGATTTCCTGATCGCGCGAAAGCAGCGGAATTTCGCCCATTTGCATCAGATAAATTCGCACCGGATCGTCGATTTGGCTGTCGGAGCCGCTCTCTTCGCCCGGTTCAGCCGAAGTCTCCACTTCTTGATCTTCGAGTTCGACAAAGTCGGCATCGAACATGGGGCCATCTTCGTAGCCGGAACCGGGACGATCGACGCTCTCATTGCTGTGCGCAGTGCGCGGGGAACCATTTTTGTTGGAGGCCAGCGCTTGGCCAGAGCGCGAAAAGCGCCCTCGGCCACGTGTCGGAGTAGGGGCTCGCAAAGCAGGCTTACGACCGGCGGTTTTGTGTGTTTTTGCCAAAAGCTGCTCCTGATCGGGAGGTGGTGAGCCAGCGGTTGGGTCCGCGGTAAACTGAACGCCCGCTTTGCCTTCCACCTGAAGCACGCCTAATGCCGCAACAGTTTTGGTCCCCGTCAACGGCGGCTTAACCTTCGACAAAGGAATGGCTTGCGGCGAAAAGCCGCCTCCCACAATTCGATTTACAGGCATGTTGAATGTTGTGTTTTCGCCGCAAGTTTTGTCCCCCGTGCTGTCTTGCGGCAACGTGAGTGGGGGTCTGGCCACCCCTGTAACCTCTAAATTCGTTACGGTATGTACATCTGCCTTGGTTCGACCCGCTTGTAAGTTTTTTCGAGGGAATTTTGTTGGAAAATGCTTTGTGCGGCGAGCATCGCTGGACGACGAGATGTTGCCGCCAAAGTCGGGCGACCGCCTAATATCTTCCATCACATGGGCGACTGCTGGTTCCATTTCTTGCCGGAGTTCGGGCCGATCCGGCGAATCGATGGGAAACTTTGGCTCCCGTATTTCTGGTTTCGATCTGGAGACATCATTGCTCTTGCTGTGTTGACGATCGGTTGGAGCGTTTGTTGGGGTGCCCGGAATTTGATTGATCATCGGTTTGACTCCCCTGTGCGATCATTTGTTCGCTGTGAATACGACACCTGACATCGACTTTCATGACCAAAACTTGGCCTTCATGACCAAAAAGAACGGGTGCGCAAAGAATGTATATTCGTAGACAGTCGTAGACAGAACGACGAGAAGAATGCGGCGTAAAAATATCGGGGGCGGTCCCGGCTGGCACCGAGGCCGCCCCCTGGAAAGCCAGGACGCGAAGGCTGTATCAGGAGCTGTACGTCACTGAGCTGCGAAAACCTTCCACGCCCGGGTCAAGCCTCTTCTCGTGTTCGCCTCATTCTGTTCCCGGTTACCACGTTTTTTCGCAGTCATCATTCCGTTAAAACAGTGGCCGTTTCGGCTCTGCAACCGTTCGCAAATCCGGCGGTTAATCGATTTGTATTTCGGCGACTTGCACGGTTGGTAGTCCTAATCCAATGCTCGCGAGAACACCTCCCATGGATATTTAGAAATTGCTGAGTTGTATCTCTATGAACGCAAGCGCTATACCAAATCAACAGCCCAAAACTCGAGAGGTGATGTAACCTTTGGCCATGATTGCAGATGCTGTATTTCTTCATGCTTGCGCTTCCGAATCACAAGCGGTGAAATGTTACCCAAATTGAAGCCGTCGTCTCGAAATGAGAGATTGCTGATTCGCTTTTGAGACGCGAAAACTCCAAAATCTTCTGAAAGCAAAACACTGGCCGCAAACTCACGACAATTGTTTCCACATGAACTTAAAACGGTGGAAATCTGCGGGATGCCCCATCGGAGGCACGAAAAATTATTGACACTTTGGACTCATTTTTGATACCAAGAACCGTGGCGTGCACGCCGTTTCCAAAATCGCCCATGGTTCAATCGTTGATTATCACTTGCACAGGAGGGCAATCATGACAGATCCACCGGGTCGACTAGCCTGAGAGGTTGCTGTGTGGGCAACTCCTCAGCAAAATTCCTCTAATTTCCTACTCCTCGTACTTGGCCGTGACAAATACGGCGGCCCGCCAAGCGCTTTGATCTTGGCGGGTTTTTTTGCGCCCGCCCAATGGAAGCCAGCCTACAAGAGGCATTTGCTTAATCCCATTGGTCAGGACTAGCCATATTGGTCGTTCATTTGTTCAGGTCATATAATGCGGATATGGCTCTTCCCACTTCCATCGACCCGCAATCACGGCCAAAGCTGCCGCAATTTACGTTGCGGTCCATGTTTTTGGCGACGGGCTGCTTGGCTATGGTCTTTGCTGTGTGCCAGGCAATTGGCCCGCTGGCATCATGCGGATTGATGGTGGGATTAGCCCTCGTCGGACTGCATGTGATCGGAAACGTGTTAGGCACCCGTTTACGAAACGAGGCTTACAGGACGCCAGCCAACGGCAGAAACGGCGAGGCTTCGCCCGGGCCCGGGCAATATCCAGCCATCGTTCCGGCGCGTTTCGACCAGCCACACTCGGTTTCACGCCTTTCCCAACGAACACCGCTGGGCTGGATGATTCTAGCCACGACTGTCATTGGCGGGGTAATGGGCAGCGTTGCCGGTCAGTGGGTGCTCGTGAATTCTGCCGAGGTTTCGCTGCGAGGGCTGCTGTTAGGATCGGCTTCCTCAGGAGTGCTGGGGGCATTCGTGGGATTTCTGTTTGGCTGCCTCGCGAAAACCTGGTTAAGCGCCTGGTGGCAGGCATCTTCGGAATCCGACCGCTTCGACAAGCGGCTGTCTGTACCGAGATTTTCTTCGACCTCGCCACCCTGTAACGTGCCTTCAGCATTGATTACAGACATTGATGCCGGTTGAGGGATGATGCCGGTCACGGAACGATCAACCATCCTTATTGCCGGTTGTTTGTCGCGCTCTTTTTCAGCTCGGCAAGTTAACCGATCTGCCGACTCCGCTTGACATTCGCCGCAAATAAACGCAAATAGACGCGAATTGCAATTCGGAGATACCTTCCAACTTACTTCTAACTTGCGCGGCCAGCGGGAGAGTTTGATGAAACATTTGCGACCGTTCGCATTCGTTGGCCGCCCGGTGTGGCTCGTTTTGATCGGCATCGTTTTGATTCTCAATACCCGCGCCTCCGCCGCCGATGCGCTGGAAAAAATTCACCAGCGCGGCACGCTGATTTGGGGCGCCGATCAGGAAGGGGGCGGACCGTACGTCTTTCCTGATCCGAAAAATCCGGAGCATTTGATCGGCTTCGAAGTCGAGCTGGCCGACATGCTGGCCGCCGAATTGGGTGTGAAAGCCAAGTTCTATCAAGGGCAATGGGAAGATTTGCCCCAAATGCTCGACAACCAAATCGACCTGGCGCTCAACGGCTTTGAGCGCACGCCTGCTCGTTTGGCCAATTATTTATGTACGCGCCCCTACTATGCTTTCGGCCTGCAACTCATGGCCAAAGGCGAGGGCCCGCTCAAATCGTGGAAGCAACTGAAGACCGCCAAACCCGACGGCGGCCCCTGGAAAATTGGCATCCTGGGCGGATCAGAAGCGGAGGAATACCTGACCGAGCTGCGCGATCACGAGGGCTATCAAATCGATGTGATTTCCTATTCCGGCAATACGGATCCCATGGAGCACGTGCAAACCGGCGTGCTGGATGCGACGGTGGCTGACGACTGCGTGGCCAATTTTTACATCGACCGTTTTCCCGAATTGAACTTGATCGAATGGCCGGCCCAAGGCGGATACTACGTGGGCTTGGTGGGCCGTGACGATCCCCAATTGCTGGCCGCCCTGGACGAAGCCTTGAAGAAAATCATCGCCGATGGCCGCCTAAAAGCCCTGTACGACCGCTGGGATTTGGACGGCCGCTACCAAATGCTCATGCTCCGTGGAGCAGGCGAAGGCGTGCCCGCCGAACCCATTTCCTTCTGGCAGGTGCTCGGCCGCAACTTGCCGATGCTGCTGGAAGCCGCCGGCATGACCGTGTTCCTGTCGGTCGTGTCGTTTCCACTGGCGATTGCCATTGGCATTGGCGTCGCCATCGGCCGGCTGTACGGGCCAAAAATCATTGCCAAGCCGCTGGGTCTGTACGTCGAAGTGCTGCGCGGCACGCCGCTGATGTTGCAGCTCTTCGTGATTTTCTTTTTGCTCCCTAAAATCGGCCTGGCATTGCCGGCGCTGGTGGCGGGCATCGCGGGCCTGGCCATCAATTATTCGGCCTACGAATCGGAAATCTACCGAGCGGGACTGCAAGCCATTCCGCGCGGACAAATGGAAGCCGCCTTGGCGCTAGGGTTGACGCAAGCACAAGCCATCAACCGCATCATCTTGCCGCAGGCGTTTCGAATTGTCATTCCGCCGGTGACGAACGATTTTATCGCCCTGTTCAAAGACACTTCGGTCTGCTCAGTCATCACCATTGTCGAATTGACCAAGCGTTACTCAATTCTAGCCCAAAGCACCGGCTCCATTGTCCAGCTGGCCGCAATTACCGCCGTGCTGTACATGCTGATGAGCTTCCCCCTTTCCGTCTTCGCCCGCTGGAGCGAACGCCGCCTGGCTGGGGAGGTGAAGTAATGATCGAAACCATTGATTTGCACAAATCGCACGGGTCGCTCCAGGTGCTGCGCGGTATATCCCTGGCCGTGGCCGAGGGAGAAGTGGCCGCCATTATCGGCCCCTCCGGCGGCGGAAAAAGCACGTTTTTGCGCTGCCTGAACGGTCTCGATTCGTTTGAAGCCGGCCAGGTGCTCGTCGGCGATCGCAATTTATCCTGTGGTCCGCAACAACGCTGCGATCGAGAAAACATCCGAGCTGTCCGCCGGCAGTTAGGCATGGTGTTTCAGCAGTTCAATCTGTTTCCGCATTTGACGGTGTTGGGAAACGTGATCGAAGCGCCGCTGCGAGTGCTGAACATGCCTCGTGACGAGGCTGTCGATCGCGCCAAAAAATTGCTCGCGCGCGTCGGCTTGGTCGAAAAAATCGACGTGCGGCCCGACAAGCTTTCCGGCGGCCAGCAGCAGCGCGTGGCCATTGCCCGTGCTTTGGCGATGCAGCCCAAGGCAATGCTGTTCGACGAGCCGACCAGTGCACTCGACCCGCGCATGACCGCCGAAGTGCTGGCCGTCATGGCCGATTTAGCCGCCAGCGGTCAAACCATGATCGTCGTCACGCACGCCATGAGCTTCGCCCGCCGGGCTGCCAAAACCGTGCATGTATTCCACGAAGGACGTGTGGCCGAAAGTGGTCCACCACAGCAAATTTTCGAGGCCCCGCAAAATCCCGTCACCCGCGAATTGTTGCACGAATGCGACATGTAAAGCGGCCGATGGCATCGGCGCGGACTCTCAAATCGCTTTCTGCCATTGCTCCGTTTTCATCCTTCTGCATTCTGCCTTCTGCGTTCTGCCTTTCTATTCATCGCCATTTCACTTCCAGCGGCAGCGATTTCAGCCCTCGCAAAATCAGCCCGCGATTCCAGCGTAATTTTTCTCGCGGCACAGCCAAGCGAATGTCGGCGGTGCGCTGCAAGAGCGCCCCAATCGCAATTTGCGCTTCCAATCGCGCCAACGGCGCTCCCAGGCAATAATGCGGCCCCAGGCCAAACGCCAAATGCTTGTTCGGCTCGCGGCCCAAATCCAACTCGTCGGGATTGGCAAAATGCTGTTCGTCCCGATTCGCCGACGCAATCGCCGCCAGCACTAAATTCCCACGCGGAATCGTCACGCCGGCAATCGTCACATTTTCCTTCGTATACCGTTCAGTTGCCGTTTCCACCGGACTGGTGAAACGCAGCAGTTCTTCCACGGCTGACTTCATCAACTCGGGTTCCCGCCGCAGCCGGAAAAGTTGATCCGGATGTTCCAACAGCGCCGCCACGCCGTTGCCGATCAAATTCACGGTCGTCTCATGCCCGGCAACCAGCAGCACAAATCCCATGGATACCAGTTCGTCTTCGGTCAGTTTTTGGCCATTCTCTTGGGCCGCGATCAGCGCGCTCAGCAAATCATCTTGCGGCGCGGCGCGCTTCATGGTCACCAGCCGACGCAAATAATTGCTAAACCGCCAAATGACCGGCAGGCTACGCAACATGCGGAAGCGCTTACCGCCGCTGGCGATCATCGATTCCGTCCAGCGATGAAATTTATGGCGGTCGCGCGGTGGCACTCCCAGCATTTCCGCAATCACAATGGCGGGAATCGGCAGCGCAAATTGGCTGACTAAATCGAACGAACGCTGTTTGCTCGCCGCCGTCAGCAATTCGCCGGCCAATTCCGCAATTCGCGGCCGCAGCCCTTCCACGAAGCTCGGTTTGAACGCTTGCTGCACCAACGCCCGCAACCGGGTGTGGTCGGGCGGGTCGGTATGCAACAAGTGCCGCACCAGCGGCAGCAAACTTTTTGGAATCCACGGCGGTTTTACATTCGGATTGTTTTCGAACAGCGTGCGAAATTCTTTCGAAAACCGCTCGTCCTTCAGCACCATGGCCACGTCGTCATAGCGCGAAACAATCCACGCCGGCATTTTGTCCGGCAGCACCGTCCGATACACCGGCGCTTCCCGCCGCAGCCGGGCGTAAAACTCAAACGCCTGCGCTTTGAACTCGGGCGTAGTGATGTTGACCGGCCGCTGTGCGGTCAACGGCGTGTCGGGCGCCGACAAAACAGACTGAACCATAACTTCCTTCGTGATTGCTCAACCGCGTCTATTAAAATACTCCCAACGTTAGGCAATGCTGGCAGACTTTCTTAGCGCTGTGCCCCGAAGGGGCAACCTAATATAGCCCAGGGCAAGTCCCGGCGCGCCGGGACGTCGCCCTGGGATACCGTTACTGGATAAACAAAAAGCCCCAACGGGGCGGTGTTAAACTCGCCGTGGCGAGGTGAGGGTAATCTTCTTTTTATCGCTGTTAACATAACTCGCGCACAGACAGGCACGGCGACATCACCGACAGATTATTTCGCCTGCTCTTTCGGCGGAGCGCCCGTCGACCACTTGATCACGTAGTAAGTAGCCGGGGCATCGCTGGTGTTGCGCACGCCGTACAGATCGTTGGCAGCCACAAAAATCGCGGAACCGGCTTCCACCTTTCGCGGCTGATCGTTGATGATTGCTTCGATCGTCCCTTCTTTCACAATCACCAGTTCCTCATCCGGCTGACGGCGCGGCGGATGCGTGCTTTGGCCCGGATTGATCGTGCTGGCGTGACATTCCAAATGATCCAGCGCCCCCGTCCGCCCATCAAAAATCTGCCGTCTTTCCCCATAGCTCTGAGGATCCACTTTGACCTGATTCCAATCGAACACCGTCGATTCCATCGCCGGCTTCACAGCGGCCGGCTTCCCTGGAGTTTGCGCACACGTGACGGCGGCAAAAACAGCTAAAATTGCGCTGCTTCCCAAAACAAAACGCCGTTGAATATTCATGGTCTTGTTTTCCTGTTTGCTTGGAACCGGGCGTTCAAATGCCCGCCTTGGTAAATTCCGGTCACACTGATTCTACGTGCCTGGCCTGCAGGACGCATTTTAGCAGCGAATTAAATGTCCCATCAATTGTTTTCCACGATTCGCACGGAATAACGATCCTCAAAATTGTCTTCCACACGCCTAATCACATCGACAAAGTCAAGGTCGTCATTGGCACACGCAATGTTATCCTCCGGGCGAAGTGCACCGAGATTAATCCCGAGCAAGTCCTCCAGGATCATTCGGAGCCGGATTGGCAATTGCTCGGGAATACCCGTATCAGCGAAGAAAGTTTGATAGAACTCTGCGTCGCTTAATTTTGGCCGCTCTCGAAGATTCCGATGAAAGCGACGTTGTTCTGGACTGGGAGCCAGCGGCGCAAATGACAATTCTGGCGGTTTACCAGTTCGCAACCACGGTATCAAAACGTAAATACAGGCAGGCAAATCGAACACCAAAATTGCACCTGCAATTCCGAATGGAATCGCATTGGAAAAACTTCGAGGTTCGTGTGGCCAAAAACAAAACACGACCGCCAATATTAAACATGGAATAGCGATGACGAACGGGACCAGCGCAATATAAAATCTGCGCTTCTCATCCGCCAAATCTTCAACTTCAGTCATTGCACGCCCCCTGTCGGGAGACAAATCGGCCGTAAATTATCCGGCCGCCGCGCCCGCTGGTTCCAGCACCCGGCTAAAATGCTTGGCAGGCCGGTTTTTCCAGCCGCCTTTGTGCCAGGCGTAGCCGGCGATGAGCGGCAGGGCCAGCGTGGCTTCGCTGAACACCATTTGCTCGTAGGCCGTGTCGACTTTCCCCCAACTGCTGGCTTCTTTCAGCGTGCTGCTGGACAGGGCGCCGTCGCGGACATCGGCCACAGTAATTTGCACGGCGTATTTGTGCATCGGCGGCTCCTCGCCCAAAATGTCGGCCGCCACCACAATGTCTTGCGTAAAGTTCTTAGGCACGCCACCGCCGAGCATGAAAATGCCGGTCGTCGGATTTTTGATTTTAAGCTGCGTCAACTCGTAAAAATCTTTCACGCTGTCGATGGAAACTTTCGGCTGATCGCCCCGCGCATGCTGATGGGCCACCAAGCCAAAGCCTGCCGAGCAATCGGAAAAGGCCGGGCAGAAAATCGGCAGATCGTTTTCGTAGGCCGTGCGGACAATCGAGCCTTCCCCCTTGCCTTCTTCCACCAGCCACGCCCCCATGGCCTGAATGAATTCCCGCGAACTGTGCGGCCGCGGCGGCAGTTGATCGGCAATGATGCGCGTGGTGTCATCGCACACCCGCAATTCGTCTTCGTCGATCAGCGTGTCGTAAATGCGGTCGATGTGAGCGTCGCGGAGCTTGTCATCATCCAGGCCCGCCTTCAGCCGATCTTCCGCCAGGTAGTGGCGATAGCCCAGGGCTTCGAAAAAATCTTGATCGACAATGTTGGCGCCGGTGCTGACAATGCAATCGATCATTCGGCTGCGGATCATTTCCACGAACACGCCCTTCAGCCCGGCGCTGATGAGCGAACCGGCCAGGCACAAAATAATGCCACACTCTTTGTCGCGGAGCATGCGGTCGTAAATATCGGCCGCCCGAGCCAAATCGCGGGCTGTAAACGCCATGTGCTGCATGGCCTCGACCAGGCTGACGACGTTGTGCTTGGTGATATCGACGTGCTCAATGGTTTGGGAAAGCAATTGCTTTTTGCTGGGCATGCTGACGCTCCTAAACGGAAACAAAAAATGACGAAGCTCCAAATTGTACCAAAAACACGACGGCGACACAGCCGCTTTGCACGGTTAGAAGTCGATGAGATCAACCACCTACCGCACGGTCATGTCGGAACTTAGATCGCCGGCGGCGCTTCGCTGGGAAAGGCTTCCCGCCAAATCTCGGCGAATTCGCCGTGCAAAGCCAGGCGGCGGATCCAGTGGGTCAAATAATTCAGATCGATTTCGGGGCGATTTTCCCGCAGCAGCATGGCGGCATCGGCCCGGTCGATCACGCGGCCGGCGATCAGCTTCAGCAGAATCAAATCTTCCGCCCGGAGCACATCGGCGGGATGGCCCAATCCTGGAATTGATTGTTTGGTTCGACGAGTCAGCGCCGTTTTTTGATATTCTGAACCGGCGAACAATAAATCCAATTGAAACGGATAAATTCCGTCGGGCGGTTTGTACTTTAATTGAATCAGCTGTTGGTCGTCGATTTGCAAAATCGGCGGCGAATGCCGGGGATAGAAACCCGCACCACAAATTGCTTGTAATACCTCATTCACCTTTGATTCATCCATGCCGATTAGAATGTCGGCATCGCGCGTGAACCGAGCATGATTCCAAGCCGAAAGTGCCAAACCGCCGATCACAGCCATTGGCAATTCTAAAGGTTCCAATGCCAACCACGCCTGCCGCAAGGTTGTCAACACGCCTTCACTGGCCATATTCGCGCTCCCGGCGGCGCAAATTGCTGATCATTTGGAAAACAGCGCGATCGTGTTCTTCGGTGCGGCGATCCAACCATTTCAGAAAGGCGACCTCATAATCTCCGTCGGGTCCTAGGCGCCGGCGGATGCCGGCCAAAACCAATTGATCTCCCTCGTCGACCATTTGCGCCCACAGCGCAATTTTTTGCGCTGCCGACAAATGACGAATGCTAGGCGGGGCGAGTTCCGGCGGGGGAATGAGTTGGTTTTTCATACTGAAATTCTACCACGCCACCGGCGCATGTCGCCAACAACGATAATATTCGATGCAAAATCGATCGTGCCGGTCAAACTCAACAGGGCCGAAAAGTCGATGTGGCGGCGGCGAAAACTTACCGCACGGTCATGTCGGAGCTTAAGCCGCCGGCGGCGGGCAGGTAGCAGTGGGTCACGTAATCAGCCACCATGCGGTGCGAGCTGAATCGCCACGCCAGCGAGCTAATACTGTTCATCATCCGTTGAATCCAATGATGTGGCAAACCGTCGGCATCGCGGTCGTAAAACAGCGGAATCACTTCCTGCTCTAGCACCCGCATCAGGTCTTGACCATCGCGGCGGTCGCCAATTTCATCGGAGACGTGCGTCGTGCCATGCCCAATGGCAAAGCCGTTTTTGCCGTCGTAAGCTTCCGCCCACCAACCGTCGAGAATCGACAAGTTGAGCGCCCCGTTCAACACCGCCTTTTGGCCGCTGGTGCCGGACGCTTCCAACGGGCGGCGCGGATTGTTTAGCCACACGTCGACCCCTTGCACCAGGTGCCGAGCCACGTTGATATCGTAATCTTCCACATACACTATCCGGCCGGCGAAGCGCGGATCGTGCCGAATGTTGGCGATGCTGCGAATCAGCCGCTTGCCGGGCTCATCGGCCGGATGAGCCTTGCCGGCGAAAATCAATTGGATCGGCCGGTGCGGATCGTTGATCAGCGCTGCCAGTCGATCCACATCTTGCATGATCAAATCGGCCCGCTTATACGTGGCGAAGCGGCGGGCAAACCCAATGGTGAGAATGTTGGGGTCCAACAAATTCCGAGCCTGCTCCACGGCCTCGTCACTTTCGCCCCGGCGACGGCACTGTCGGCTCACGCGGCGGCGGACAAATTGCAGCAACAAGTTTTTCAGGGCGTAATGGGTTTCCCACAGTTCGCCGGGATCACAACGGTAAATTTCTTGCCAGATTTCCGGCTTGCCCATGTGCCTCATCCAATCGGCCACGAACATCCGGTCGTAAAGCTGTTGCATTTGCCAGGCCAGCCAACTGGGAATATGCACGCCGTTGGTAATGTGACCGATAGGAATTTCTTCCTCCACTCGCCACGGCCACAGGTGCGCCCACATGCGGCGCGATACGTGCCCGTGCAAGGCGCTAACGGCGTTGGCCCGGCGCGACATTTTCAGCCCCAGCACCGTCATGCAAAAACTTTCCCCTTCGTTGTGCGGTTCCACGCGTCCCAGGCCCATCAATTGCTGCAAAGAAATTCCCAACATATCGCGCGTGGGACCCAAGTGTTCTTCCATCAAACCCCCATCGAAGCGGTCGTGCCCGGCCGGCACCGGCGTGTGCGTCGTGAATACAGTGTGCTGGGCGACTTCACGCAACGCATCGTCAAAGCTTTGGCCATCGTCGTGCATCCGCTCCCGAATGGCTTCCAACGTGGCGAACACGCTATGGCCTTCGTTCAAATGATACACGCCGGGATAAATGCCCAGGGCCCGCAACGCTTTCACACCGCCGACGCCCAAAATCAGTTCTTGGCGAATGCGCGTGCGATGATCGCCGCCATACAGCCGGCTGGTCAATTGCTGATCTTCCGGTTTGTTGCCATCTACGTCGCAATCGAGCAAATACAAATCGACCCGGCCCACGCGCATCAACCACAGCTTGGCAAATAACGGTCCGGTCCGCGTATCGACCCGCACGGTAATCGGCCGGCCATCGACACCCAGCGCGGGCTCCATGGGCACGTTTTCCACCTTGGTGTCGAGGTATTCTTCCTGCTGATACCCCTCGATATCCAAATGCTGTTTGAAATATCCCTGGTCGTAGAACAATCCGATCGCAATCAGCGGCACACCCAGCCCGCTGGCACTTTTGATATGGTCGCCCGAGAGCACCCCCAAGCCGCCGGAGTAAATCGGCACCGATTCGTGAATGCCGAACTCGGCGGAGAAATACGCCACCGGTTTGGATCCCAACACGCCGGCGTGTGTTGTTCCCCACATGGTGCGCGGGCCAATATATTCCTTCAACCGGCGATAAGATTGATTGATGCGGCTATACAATACCAACTCGGCCGCGCGCATTTCCAAGCGTTCGGGCGTGAACTCTGCCAGCAGTGCAATGGGGTTGTGATCTAGCTGCCGCCAACGAATCGGATCTAAATCGCGAAACAGATTGATGACATCCGGGTGCCAGGTCCACCACAAATTGCGCGCAATCGCCAGGCACTTATCGTAAATTGATTGCGGAGAGAATTCCGCCAGGCTGGGCTTTTTGGCAGGCACCGAAGCGGAGACCGATTCTACCTCAGTTTGACTCATGCGATTCCTTTTGCTTCCGCCACGAAAGCTAGGCCACGATGTTGATTTTTCACATTTGGGCAGAACCGGCAATTATATCGCTCTTCAGCCCGTATTGCGACCCCTGCTCGCACGCTGGGTAGTGTCCTAATTTGAAAAAGTTGCAATGAGCGAGCCGGATTATGCTCACCTCAAGGCCGCAGAACTGGACGCGCTCCTGCCGTGCGATGGCGGCTTATAAACAGCCTTTAATTTGTACCGATTATCGCTGTTATTTCCGATCAGAAATCATTCATCTAGTCGCAAATACGATATGTGAGATAATGCCAATATGAGGGATTTAGACATACGTCAAGCGCTAATCTCGGACTTGCGCAAGCGCCACAATGGTGAGGCCGAAACCCGCATTGTTGAGGAACTGGGGCTTGCCCAGGGTATTTCGCGAGTCGATGTTGCGGTTATCAATGGCGCTTTTAATGGCTTTGAGATCAAAAGCAACAGAGATCGACTTGACCGCCTCCCGCATCAACGGGATGTGTATTGCCGTTTTTTCGACACCATGACAATAGTGGTCGGCGACAAGCACATCCAGCGTGCTAGGATAGAAATTCCAAAATGGTGGGGGATTGTAGAGGCTCGCGACTTAAGTGGTCTCATCCATCTCCGGCCGGTGCGCAAAGCTAGGCTAAACAAACGAATTGATCCCCACGCTGTTGTCCAGCTCCTCTGGAAATCAGAAGCCATATCCATTTTGGCGGAGTTTGGCATCATGGAAAAACACTCTCGCGCCAGCGCCTGGATCGCGCTCACTAAAATCTTTGGGTGTGGCGAGCTATGTCAGCGTGTCAGATCGGCAATTAAGGCTAGGGGAGATTGGCGATCTGGTCCAACACCATTTCGATGTGGTGATTTGTCCCGATCCGCCGCCACCGTTCAGCGTTCCCAGGCGAACCTCCATTGGTTGCTTTCTCGTAAATTTCAGCATCTCCCGCGCTAAATTCAGCGCCGCTAAATTCCTCCATTTCTACCAAGCTTCGACATATACCAAGAAATTGGTCAAAGCCATCTTCGTGTGTAAAAACGTTGTGGCCCTTCCAAATCAGGAATTTATCCGGGCAAGTATATCTTAGTTGCGCTAAGATTGTCGCGCGGCCTGTTGGGGGCAGCTGCGGATGCGCAATTGCATAATCGCCATACGTCGGCAGCCATGTTAGTCTTCTTGGTGTCCTAATAACTGAGCGCCATCCCAGCCAATCGCTTCTGCTTCGCTCATTCCAGCCGCGTTCCAACGGGGCCAAGCTCAGTGGGAAAGCGCCCGCAATCACTGTCACAGTGCGCCAATCGTCAAGTGCGGGAACAACTTCAAGGCGCGCCCGATGCAATTGCGCAATCGTGGCGGCTGGATGGTCGGCAACTGTATCCGCATCTACGATTATGTCGATTTGATCCTTCTCCAAATCGACATAATCAAGCAATGCATCAAGCGCTTCGGCGAGCTGGTCTTCATCCTCAAAATCGCTTGACACCAAGCGAATTCACAACACGGGACGTACACAGCAAGGTGAAAGAATTGAAGCCGGATGAGCAGGTCCGCCGATCGGCTGTTTCTCATGCACTGCGCCGCATGGCTGAGGCCCCGGACGGCGACATTGAGTTGGTAGAACTCGGAAAAGGCAAACGCCCATCGCGATTCCGAAGGCGGAAACCGCTGCCGCGTTAAAATTAAAACTCAGGGACGAAAGAAGAGGTTTGGATGCCCGAAAAAGTCAACAAAAAGCCCGACAGGGGCGGTCCCTGCCGGGTCTTTTCGTTTTCATCCGCCCAACCAAAGGTCGCAGCCCAGCAGGATCAGCGTTGGCAAACGGTTCCTGACGGCACGACCAGCGGTGTAGCAGATTGGAGCTGTAAGATGTGGCGAACCTATAGGGTCTTAATACTCTAAATGCGGCCGGCGGGGTAACACCCAATGGTCACGCGCCCCTACAGGCCGAAGAAACTGTGGGGGTATTTTTTTGATTTCCAGTCCCCACCGTCAACCCCAAATTATAACGCGCCACTGACCCTATGACAGCCACCCCTTTGCTTTTCTGCTTTGCCGCTAGCTGCGGCGTTTCGCGGCCTTTAATAGCAGTTTTCTGGCCCAATTAGAGGCATTGCCATCGGCTGCTTTGTCGATGGCTTCTCGCTCCTCGACCGACAGGCGAATTCGGAGAGGCTTACTGCGGCGAACATCGGCGGGTAGCTTCTTGCGTCCCATAATCCGTAAGTGTAGCCACGAATTTATTTTCGTCAATCTGATAATAAATGTGGCTACAACTATTGACAGCCAATATAAACGTGGCTACATTTATATTAGATGAAAAACCCCGGTGCAGCCGGCAAGCCGCAACGGGGCAAACACAACCAGGCTTTCGCTAGGCTGCGTCCTCTAAGCCCATTCTAGCGAACGCCGCAACCAAAGTGGAGTTCGCAATGGCAAATGTTCTAAAGTCCGACAAAAGGCTGCAAATTATCCATCTTTTGTGCGAGGGCAATTCAATCCGTTCGACCGAGCGATTGACAGGTGTACACAGGGACACCATTATGCGAGTATTGGTGGACTTTGGGGAAAAGTGCCGAGTCATGCTGGACAACTGGATGCGCGACCTCAAGCTTCGTCATATCCAGGCCGATGAAATTTGGACCTTTGTTCAAAAAAAAGAAGGCCGGATTCACGTTGACGAAAAAGAAAGAAAGCCGTTTATTGGCGATCAATTCCTCTTCATCGCATTGGATCAAAAAACGAAGTTGATTCCAAGCTTCATCATTGGTAAGCGGACGGCTAATACGACCTATCGGTTTATCGAAGATTTGTCAAAACGAATTGTGCTGCCAGGGCCGCACGACAGCGACTCGCACGCCTTTCATCCAGAAGGCTTTCGGAACCCAGTGCAAATTTCAACCGATGGCTTCAAACACTACAAATACTCAATCGATAGGTTTATGGGTGCAAGAGTGTTGCACGGCGTACTTATAAAAAACTACCGCAATGCCGACATGCCTGGGAGGTATGCAGCCCCGGAAATGGTCAACACCCAAAGGATTGGGATTACTCAGGGAATAAATCTTCAGTCGATTTGCACGAGCCATGTTGAAAGGAAAAATTTGTCGATCCGCACTTTTATGAAACGGTTCGCGCGACTCAGCCTGGGCTTTAGCAAAAAGCTGGAAAACCTAGAGGCCGCAGTGGCCATCCACGTAGCCCACTACAATTTTTGCCGACGACACAGTACGCTACGGATGACACCGGCAATGGCAGCGGGAGTGACCGACACACTATGGTCACTCGAAACGCTGATTGAAAGGAGTCAATCATGAGGAAAAGACGAGAAGTAGTGAACGGGTCTTCTACGACCAGCGCAGTTTTAAGCGCACACGTTGGGGGGAATGGTTATGCGTTCCCGCAAATAATCAGGTTGCATGTGCCAGAGGGGGGTGTAATTGCCGACGTTACTTATGGCAAGGGTGTTTTTTGGAAGCACGTAGACTTGTCAAAATACACGTTAAAAGCGACGGATATTCAAACAGGTGTCGATTGCCGAAAACTGCCTTATGATGCCAACAGTTTAGATTGCGTTGTGCTCGACCCTCCCTATATGGAAGGTCTGTTTCGGCGAAAAAAATCGCACATGGCTGGCGCTGGAACGCATGCAGCGTTCCGCGCTCATTATTCAAACGGTGAAGCGACTAACGATGGAGGCCCAAAATGGCACAAGGCTGTGGTTGATCTGTATTTTCGCGCCGGAAAAGAGGCTTTCCGCGTTTTGAAACCAAACGGCGTTTTGATTGTGAAATGTCAGGACGAAGTCAGTGCAAATCGTCAAAACTTAACCCATGTCGAAATTATCCAAGAATACGAACGGCTTGGTTTTTACACCAAGGACCTATTCGTTATTGTCCGAGAAAACAGGCCTGTCGTCAGTCGAATGGTCAAGCAGGCGCACGCCCGGAAGAATCACTCTTACTTTTTGGTTTTCGTGAAGATACCGGCTGGAAAGAAACGCTCTTCGATGCGTTTTTAGGCTTCTTCAGCATTTCTTCCATCAAGCTAAACGGTTCATTTCTGAATGGCGGTTGAGGTGGCCAGAATGTAGGGATTAAACTTGGCAATAGATATTTCTGTTGGGCGGCCGTGTATTTCCTATAAGTATTTTTAGGCAAGTCTTGATTCTTGCAGAATACGAATTTCCATTTATTTTGAAAGGCATAAATGTTGATCGCCAGAATATCGAACTCGCCTCGAAGTAGGCAGGTGGTTTCTAGCGTTGATCCATCTGGAAACTTTACCCGCCGCCTATCGCTTGCATCGCATTGTGCTTTGCCAAAATAAGTTCCAGCGGCTGTTTGGATTACCGAATTCGTTTGCAGCGATTTGCTTTCGATCCGAAATGGGCGACCTTTATAGGTAACAACTAGGTCGCCTTTATTCTCGCGGTCATGGTCGTCATCTTTGACTACTTCCCCGGTGACGCCTTTGCGTTTAGTGAACCACATTTCCCTAAGCTTGTATTCCGCAATATACCCGAAGAGCATTCCACGGCAGCTTGGGTTTTCATCCATTGCCTTTGTTAACTGTTCAGCGGTGATCTCCCAGCGATCTAAAATCGTGGGCGTGCTAACAGGCGGGGCAATTTCTGCGTTTGACATGTGGCCATCTTGCCAAACTCCCATGCCAAAGTCAAAAAAATCTTTTTCAAATTAGGACATTACCCGCACGCTGGATGGGAATAAAATTGCAGCTTCCAGGAGTCTTCTTTCACCATCCTTCGAACCCACTGGACGACCCAACTGGCTTGCCCAATTTGGCAATCCTGAATGCAAGTGCGAACCAATGTTGATTGCAGCGGGAGGGGGTCTGCCATCGGGCTTGGGCGAACCGTTACACTAGAATTGCCGCCGTGAAAATGCTTTTGTAATTTATTGGGTCTTGGTATTTTTCTGCCACTCACTTTTCGATTCGACGTCCAATGGCCACGCTCAAACACATCACTCGGCCTGAGGGTAGGGAAATCGAACTGCTTTGTCACGAGCTTGCTTCCCGAGCAGGCAACCTAGACACAACCGGCGATTGGCCGGAGGAACAGCTTAATCTGCTCGGCAAAACGGGCGTATATCGTTGGTTCCAGCCGCAATATTGGGGAGGAGTCGACTGGAGCGAAGCAGACCTTGCCCGGGGATATGTCACACTCGCGGCGGCCTGCCTGACCACCACGTTTATTCTCACGCAGCGTAGTGCCGCCGTAAAACGCATCATCGAAAGCGATAACGAAGCGGCCAAGCAACAATTATTGCCGCGGCTGGCCGAGGGAAGTATGTTCACCACCGTCGGCATTTCGCATCTCACCACTAGCCGGCGCCACTTGGCCAAGCCCGTTTTGCAGGCTCAGGAAACTGCCGATGGCTTCGTGCTCAACGGCTACAGTCCCTGGGTCACCGGGGCTGATCACGCTGACAGCGTGGTCTTGGGCGCTACCTTGAACGATGGGCGGCAAATTCTACTCGCCTTGCCCACTTCGCTTCCCGGAGTCGTCACGCCGCCGCATGCACAACTGTTGGGCCTAACCGCTAGCCATACCGGGCCGCTGGAATGTCACGACGTGCACGTCGGCCGCGAATGGTTGCTCGATGGTCCGCTGGAAAACGTCATGGCCGCCCACAGCGGCGCAAAAACCGGCGGCTTGCAAACTTCCGCCTTGGCCATCGGTTTGTCGACAGCGGCCATAGCATATCTCGCCCGTGAATCTCAACAACGCGCCGATCTCGCGGGCCCCACCGAAAATCTGCAGCGCGAACTTTCCACCTGGGAGAACAATCTATTGTCGTTGGCTTCTGGCACAGAAGCTTGTACGTCGGAATCGCTCCGCGCCCATGCCAACAGCCTGGCACTGCGGGCGACCCAAGCTGCCTTGGCCGCGGCCAAAGGCGCCGGTTACGTTTCCGGACACCCGGCCGGCCGCTGGTGCCGTGAGGCGTTGTTCTTCCTAGTGTGGAGTTGCCCGCAACCGGTGATGAACGCCAATTTATGTGAATTAGCCGGGCTGGGTTGAATTCACTCTCCCATTGTGGAAGAGGGTTGGAGTAAGGGGATAAAACAAGGATCATCTATGCCAACTGCTGTTAATTCCATTCGACATCGATTGGTTTATCTCTTCATCGCATTATTGCTTCTTATGCTGTCTGATCCACTAACCCGCGCCGATGATCCCACACCATCATCCGCAGCACCGCTGATCTATCCGCAAGCCCGTCGTGGCGATCAAGTCGACGATTACCACGGTGTCAAAATTGCCGATCCCTATCGCTGGCTGGAAGATGTCGACAGTGCCGAAACCCGCGCTTGGGTCACCGCCGAAAACCGCCTGACTTTCGGCTTTCTGGAAAAAATCCCCCAGCGCGAAGCCATTCGCAAGCGGCTGACCGCGCTGCAAAACTACACCCGCTACGGCGTGCCCATGCAGCATGCAGGGCGCTACTTTTTCATCAAAAACGACGGCTTGCAAAACCAAAGCGTGTTGTATTGGGCCAGCTCGCTCACGGCGGAACCCCAAGTTCTGCTCGATCCCAACACGCTCTCCGCGAATGGGACGATTGCGCTGGCCCGCTTCAATGTCAGCTTTGACGGCAAGCTGTTGGATTACGGTCTGTCGTCGGCCGGCTCCGATTGGCAAACGCTGCACGTCCGCGATGTCGCCTCCGGCAAAGACCTGCCCGACGATCTCCGCTGGATCAAATTTTCCGCCACGGCTTGGACCCCCGACAATAAGGGTTTTTTCTACAGCCGTTACGACGAACCGAACGAAGCCACCAAGTTGCTTGACACCAATTACTATCAAAAACTGTTCTATCACCGCATCGGTACGCCGCAATCCGACGACCGCCTGATTTACCAGCGGCAGGACCAAAAAGAATGGGAATTCTACGGCATTGCCAGCGAAGACGGCCGCTATTTAATCATTGATGTCGAACATGGCACCGGACCGCAAAACGCCGTGTTTTATAAACGACTGGATCAGCCCGATGCCAAAGTGATTGAGCTCTTGCCTAACTTCGATGCCGAGTATCGCTTCCTGGGCAACGACGGCAGCGTGTTCTACTTCCGCACCGATTTAAATGCCCCGCTGGGCCGCATCATTGCCATCGATGTCGATCATCCCGAAAAAACAAACTGGCGGCAACTCATTCCTGAATCGTCCGACGCCATCGATTTCGCCGCGCTCATTGGTAATTCCTTTCTCATCTCATATCTTCACGATGCCCATGCTGTGATGAAAGTGTTCGACCTGGCGGGTCATCCGCAGGGAACGGTCGAATTGCCCGGCCTCGGCTCCGTCAGCGCTTTCGAAGGCCTGCGCACCGACCGCGAAACGTTTTTCGGCTTTACCAGTTTTACCACGCCGCAAATCATTTACCGCTATACGCTCGATGACGGCAAACTATCACTGTTCCGCCGGCCGCAGGCCGATTTTAACCCCGACGATTATGAAACCCGGCAAGTGTTTTACACCAGCCGCGACGGCACCCACGTGCCAATGTTCATTAGCGCCAAGAAAGGGCTGGAGCTGAACGGCGGAAATCCCACGCTGCTGTACGGCTACGGCGGCTTCAACATTTCGCTGACGCCGGTGTTTTCCGTCGCCGATATTTTGTGGATGGAAATGGGAGGTGTGTGTGCCCAGCCGAATTTGCGCGGCGGCGGAGAGTACGGCCGCGTCTGGCACGAAGCCGGCATCAAATTGAAAAAGCAGAACGTGTTCGACGATTTTATTGCCGCCGCCCAGTGGCTCATCGATCAAAAATATACGTCCACGCCCAAACTGGCTATTTCCGGCCGCTCCAACGGCGGCCTGCTGGTCGGCGCCTGTCTGACGCAGCGGCCCGATTTGTTCGGCGCCGCCCTGCCCGGCGTCGGCGTCATGGACATGTTGCGGTTTCACAAATTCACCATCGGCTGGGGCTGGGTCAGCGATTATGGCTCCGCCGACAATGCCGAAGAATTCGCCGCCCTGTGGGCTTACTCGCCGCTGCACAACATCAAGCCCGGCACTTATTATCCGCCGACGCTAATCACCACTGCCGATCACGATGACCGCGTGGTGCCAGGTCACAGCTTCAAATTCGCCGCAGCGCTGCAAGCCGCCCAGGCGGGCCCCGCGCCGATCCTCATTCGCATCGAAACGGAAGCCGGCCACGGTGCCGGCAAGCCAACCGCAAAAATTATCGACGAACAATCCGATGAGTTCGCTTTCTTAATCGATGTGTTGAAGATGAAATCTCCGCCGACGCACTAATTGCAACGGTCGAAGAAAGCATCAACCATGTCGCGTTCTACGGATTCTCGGCACTTTGATTGCTGTGATGAGCTTACAGGAATAAGCTTAAGTGCCCCTAAATTCATCAGTTAGCAAAAGCCTTAACTAAATCCAAATGGTCGGCTAACCGAATGCGCACATTCAGTCCTTACATTCTCCATTTCACTGCTAATGGAAAGAAGTGCATTGAAATCGTTAGATTTTGTGTGCTTAAGGATGGGAGAATTGATGCATGCATTTTGGGCGGGGTCTCTGCTCAAAAGAAACACGTCGTTGGCTGCGTCCGTGTTCGCCGTGATCGCGGCGGGCGCCAGCCGCGCTTCGGCTGTTTCTTTCACACCGGGTGATTTGATCGTAAGCACCTACGGAGATACCGGGAATCTCGCGCAAGGGGCGCCGTCGCCGATCACGCTGATCGAGTTTTCGACCGTGGCCAATTCATCGCCGATCCTGACCGATACACTGCCGACGACCAACGGCGTGGGTGGAAGCAGCAATCTGGGCATTGTTGGCCAGTACGGTTCCAACTCGGAGGGAAACATCCAGCTTTCCGGAAACGACCGTTATTT